>PXDL01000205.1 GCA_003566395.1 Balneolia bacterium
GCATACCGGCGCTCACATTCGCACTATTTTTTACTTTGCCATTTTCTGGCCCGCTGTTGAAGTGCTTGCAAGTCTGGCTATGGCGCTTGTAATCTGGTATGGCGGTGCCTCGGTCCTTTCAGGTACTCTTACATTCGGGGTGCTTGTAGCTTTCATTCAGTATGTGCGCCTGTTTTTTCTCCCGATCCGCGACCTGTCTGATAAATTCAATACGCTTCAAAGCGCCCTGGCTTCATCCGAGCGGATTTTCGACATCATGGATACCGAGAATAAGGTTCTGGAACATCCCGAAGCCATCACACAAAAACCGGCGGGAAGCCGGATTCAGTTTTCCAACGTTTCATTCCGCTACTCAAAAGATGGCGAGCGGATTCTCCATAATGTGTCTTTTGATGTAAATCAAGGTCAGACAGTGGCGGTGGTTGGTGCCACAGGAGCCGGAAAAACCACGCTCATCAACTTGCTGATGCGCTATTACGATATCAACGAAGGCCAAATCCTGCTTGACGGCACCGACATCAAAAAATACAGCCTCAATACCCTGCGTGCCAGTTTCGGGCTGGTACTTCAGGATAATGCGTTGTTTTCGGGCACCATCATGGAAAACATCACCCTGGGGAGCAAAGAAATTGCAGAAGAAAGGGTGATTGAGGCGGCCAAAATGGTAGATGCCGACCGTTTCATTTCCAGACTTCCGGGCGGCTACAAATATGTGCTTCATGAGCGTGGCGCTTCGCTCTCGATGGGGCAGCGCCAACTGCTGTGCTTTGTTCGCGCCCTTGTTTTTGATCCGCCGGTTCTTATCCTCGACGAGGCCACATCCAACGTGGATTCCGAGACCGAGTCGCTGGTTACGAATGCGCTAAACGCCCTGATGAAAGGACGCACATCCATCGTAATTGCGCACCGTCTGGCAACAGTACGGCACGCACATCAAATTCTGGTGATGCACAAAGGTGAAATCCGTGAGCAGGGAACCCATCAGCAGCTGCTTCGCCGGAAAAATGGGATTTACAGAAAGCTATATGAATTACAGTACAAAGATCAGGCCGCTGCCTGACCTGCAATAAGCTTTAGAAAAAAAACAAAAGTTAATCCAAAGAAAATATTTATGAAAACTGCACATATCCATACCGATCATGGGGTAATGAAAGTAGAATTTTTTACCGACGACGCCCCTAAGACTGTAGAAAACTTCATCAAACTTTCAGAGGAAGGGTTTTACGACGGCCTGACGTTTCACCGGGTGATTCCTGATTTTGTTGTTCAGGGCGGATGCCCGAACGGAACAGGAGCCGGAGGCCCGGGCTATACCATCGATTGTGAACTCGATGGAGAAAATCAGTACCACGATAAAGGTGTACTCTCGATGGCCCACGCCGGGCGAAATACGGGCGGCTCCCAGTTTTTCATTTGCCACAACCGGAAAAACACCGCACATCTGGACCGCAATCATACTGTATTCGGAAAAGTGGTTGAAAATACGGACCTGGTTGACCGCATCAAGCAGGGAGATACGATCCAAAAAATTGAGATCAAGCAGGGTTAAAGGCCCCTGATAAGAAGCAGGGAAGTCTACGGAACGGACAAGCAGATAAGCCTGTAATTTCTTATTTTGCGAAATTGTTGAAAAACCGGGTTATCGGAATGGCACAGCCGACCGAACCCGGTTGATGAGGCAGTACATCAATCCGAACATCTTTACAGTATTATTCTATGAGTATGAAATCATCGGGTCAGATCAGGCGCGAGTTTATGGACTTTTTTGAAAAGAAAGGCCATGTGATAACCCCGAGTGCACCTGTGGTACCGAACGATGATCCGACCCTGCTTTTCACCAATGCAGGAATGAATCAGTTTAAACCTGTTTTTCTTGGAGAAGAAAAGGCCTATCAACAAGACGGCAAATGGTGGACACGTGCGGCCAACACGCAAAAGTGCATCCGGGTAAGCGGTAAACACAACGATCTGGAAGAGGTCGGAATCGATACCTATCATCATACTCTTTTTGAGATGCTCGGCAACTGGTCGTTCGGTGATTACTTCAAAAAAGAAGCCATCGGCTGGGCCTGGGAACTGCTGGTAGATGAGTGGGGCCTTGATCCTGATCGTCTTTATGCAACGGTATTCGGCGGCGATAAAGAGGACGGGCTGCCGGTTGATGAGGAAGCTATTGAACTTTGGAAATCCGAAACGGGTATCGCTCACCGTCACATTTTGAGGTTCGATAAAAAAGACAATTTCTGGGAAATGGGTGATACCGGCCCATGCGGACCTTGTTCTGAAGTCCACATCGATCTGAGAAGCGACGAAGACCGGAAAAAACAGGACGGTGCCGAACTGGTCAATGCCGATGATCCCCGGGTGATGGAGATATGGAATCTCGTATTTATCCAGTTCAATCGTCAGCACGATGGAAGCCTGAAGCCCTTGCCCGCCCTTCATGTGGATACCGGAATGGGCTTCGAACGCATTTGCGCCGTGCTTCAGGACAAAAAATCGAATTACGATTCCGATGTTTTCACTCCACTGCTTGATAGCATCGGGAAACTGGCAGGCCGGACCTATGGGAAAGAGTATAAAACCGACGTGGCTATGCGCGTAATTGCCGACCATATCCGGGCGGTGTCTTTCGGAATTGCCGACGGTGCTTCGCCGGCCAACGACGGGCGAGGTTATGTAATCCGACGAATTCTGCGCCGGGCCGTGCGCTACGGATGGGACGTGCTGGGTCTTCGCAGTCCGTTTATGTTTAAGCTGGTTGAAGTGTTGTGCCGCCAGTTCAAAGATGTATTTCCCGAACTTGACGCCCAGCAGGATTACGTCACGTCCGTTATCCGTGCTGAAGAAGAAAGCTTTTTAAATACCCTCGGGCAGGGCATCACCCTGTTTGAGCAAGTGGCCCGAAATACGGATACGATTTCCGGAGATGATGTCTTCAAACTGCATGATACCTACGGTTTTCCGGTGGATTTAACGCGTTTGATGGCCCGAGAGCGCGGCCTTTCCATAGATGAGGCCCGTTTCGCCGAACTGATGAACGAGCAAAAAGAACGGGCACGGGGCGCCGGAAAATTTGCGGCAGGAGAAGCCGATACCAAAGACTGGCAGTGGATCGGAGATCCGGATCAGGAAACCGAGTTTATAGGTTATGATTCGCTACGTTGCGAGACAACGATACTCGGCTTTCGGAGTCTTGAAGATGGTAAAGGTGCGCAGCTTATTTTAGCTGAAACACCGTTTTATGCAGAAAGCGGCGGTCAGGTTGGCGATACCGGCCTTATAATTTCGGGGAACCAAAAAATTGAAGTAACCGATGTTCGCAAGAAAGACGGGCGATATGTTCATTACGTAAATGCCGTGCCCGAAAATCCGAAGTCAGTCTGTAAGCTTGAGGTTCACGCATCCAAACGGCGCGAAACCCAGAAACATCATACGGCCACTCACCTGATGCATGCCGCTCTCCGTGAGGAGCTGGGTTCGCACGTGGCCCAGAAAGGTTCACTGGTTACTCATGATCGTCTGAGGTTCGATTTTTCCCATTTCGAGGCCCTTTCTCAGGAACAGCTTGACCGCATTGAACGCAGGGTGAACGAGAAGATTCAGGAAAATATACCGCTTCAGGAAGAGCGAAGCGTACCGATCGACGAAGCCAGACAACGGGGAGCTATGATGCTCTTCGGTGAAAAGTATGGCGACAAGGTCCGCGTCGTTACCTTCGATCCTGATTTTTCGGTGGAGCTGTGCGGAGGAACGCACGTGATGGCAACCGGTGAGATCGGCTATTTCCGCTTTGTCTCCGAAGCCAGTGCGGCATCCGGAATCCGGCGTGTTGAAGCGGTAACGGGCAAAGCAGCCGACGCTCTGCTTAGAAGCGAAAAAGCCCGGCTTCGTGAAATAGCAGCCGAAGCGGGAGCCAACAGAGATCCGGTAGAATACTTGCGAAGCATCAATACAGAGCGCAAGCAACTTGAAAAACAGCTTAAAGAATTTCAGATGAAAGCCGCCGCCACAGGCCTCGATGCGCTCATGGAAACGGGCACTGAGATAGCCGACGGCATAACCCTCGTTACCGGAGAAATTGAGCATTCGGATATGAATCAGCTTAAACAGCTCGGGTATGATATTCTCAATCGCAAAAAAAACGGAACCATCGCCCTGCTTGGCACCACGGATACCGAACAGGGAAAAGTCTATCTAATGGCTTGTGTAACAGAAGATGTAATCGGTAAAGGTTTAAAGGCCGGAGCTTTAGTAGGCCGAGTCGCGAAACTTGTAGGAGGAGGTGGTGGAGGTCAGCCAAATCTGGCAACGGCAGGCGGCCGAGAACCGGAAAAACTTCCCGAAGCGCTGGGGAAAGCAGCCGAGATCATCCGTTCTATGCTATAACATCCTAACACGGATTCAGGCTCTACCTGAATCAAACAAAATTAATATATTGCGCATCTGAAGGTTTCAGGTGCATGAAGTACTCAGGCCGGGTCAGGCAAGTCGGAACACCCCGGCACGGTACAGAAATTGATATCGATAACTTAAATGATTAGTGATTATGGCAAAAAAAGCCGATGAAACATTCACACCGACCGGTAAAGTGTACAAGAGTACGACTCTGCCGAAACCAACCCGGAAAAAACATACTACTCTCGGGCTGAAGGATGAAGACCTGATGCCTGTGTTCAGGAATATGTATTTACAGCGTCGTTTTGAAGAGCGGGCTGCTCAAATGTACCAGAAAGGTAAATTTGGCGGATTCCTGCACCTTTATATCGGTCAGGAGGCAGTTTCCGCAAGTACGGTTCATGTGCTCAACGACGACGACGATATCATCAGCGCCTACAGGGTGCACGGCCTGGCCCTGGCTCGCGGAACCAGTCCGAATGCCTGTATGGCCGAGCTTTACGGAAAGAAGACCGGATGCTCCAAAGGGAAGGGAGGTTCCATGCACTTTTTTGATGTGGAGCGCCACTTCTGGGGTGGGCATGCTATTGTGGGCGCCCATATTCCACTCGGCGCCGGGCTGGCAATGGCTAACAAATACAAGAAAAACGGTCGCATTGCGATCTGCTTTTTCGGCGACGGTGCTGTAGATCAGGGTTCCTTAAACGAAACCTTCAATATGGCGCAGTTATGGAAACTGCCCGTGGTTTTTGTGGTCGAAAACAATGGCTATTCAATGGGTACGTCCGTAGAGCGCCACTCGGCCGGACAGCTGCATAAGCGGGGTGAAGCCTATGGAATGAAAAACGGCGTAGCAAACGGAATGGACTTCCTTTCTATGGTTGAATCGCTCAAAGATGTGGTGGAAGAAGTGAGGGAAACCAGTGAACCTTATTTTATGGAGGTCAAAACCTACCGCTATCGCGGCCATTCGATGAGTGACCCTCAAAACTATCGCACTAAGGATGAGCTTGAAGAGTTTCGCTCTTTCGATCCGATAGAGAGATTGAAGGACTACATCCTGAAGGAGAAAATTCAGACTCAAAAAGAAATTGATGAGGTTATCGAAGAGGTGGATCAGGAAGTTCTTGATGCCATCGATTTCGCCGAAAAGAGCGATGCCCCCGACGACCATGAGCTTTTTGAAGATATTTATGTTCAGGAAGATTTTCCTTTTCATAAGTGAGCGATAACCGATTTTTTTTAACATACAGGAGATTTTGATTCATGTCAGAAAAACAGTTTAGAGAAGCCATCCGGGAAGCCATGGTAGAAGAAATGCGCAAGGATGACACCATCATCCTTATGGGTGAAGAGGTGGCGGAGTATAACGGCGCATATAAAGTTTCCCAAAATATGCTCGATGAATTCGGTGGGAAACGGGTAATCGACACTCCTATATCCGAGCTCGGGTTTTCCGGAATCGGTGTTGGAGCTGCAATGAACGGGCTTCGACCGATTATAGAGTTTATGACCTTTAACTTTGCCGTTGTGGGGATGGATCAGATCATCAACAACGCAGCAAAAATCCGCTATATGAGCGGCGGGCAGCTCAAAATTCCGATTGTGTTCCGTGGGCCGAACGCTTCGGCAGGTCAGCTCGGGGCTACACATTCCGTGGCGTTTGAGAGCTTGTACGCTCACATTCCGGGGCTTAAGGTCGTTTATGCATCCGAGCCATACGATGCGAAGGGCCTGCTCAAAACCGCTATCCGGGACGACGATCCCGTAATCTTTCTGGAATCCGAGCAGATGTATGGTTTGAAGCAGGAAATCCCAGACGAAGAGTACACCATACCGTTTGGCAAAGGTAAAATTAAGCGGGAAGGCGACGATGTTACTATTGTAGCCCACGGGAAAATGTATCACGTTGCCAAAAAGGCGGCCGAAGAGCTGGCAAAAGACGGCGTGGAAGCCGAGATAATCGACCCGCGATCTATGAAGCCGTTTGATTTTGAAATGGTGATTGAATCAATCAAGAAGACGAATCGTTGTGTGATTGTGGATGAGTCGCATCCCTTTGCAGGAATGGCCGCTGAAATCGGCTTTATAATACAGCGCGATGCCTTCGACTACCTCGACGCGCCCGTTCAGCGGGTTACCGTCCCGGATGCTCCGGCACCTTTTGCGAAGAACCTGTTCGATTTATGGCTGCCGGATGCCAAGCAGGTCATAGATGCGGTTAATACGGTCACTTACAGAAACTAATTTAGCTGAGGAATACAGATATGGCGATAGTAATTGATATGCCCAAGCTGAGCGACACCATGGAAGAGGGTGTCATCGCGAAATGGAACGTAAAAGAAGGTGATACCGTAAGCTCCGGCGATATTATTGCTGAGGTGGAAACCGATAAAGCCACTATGGATGTAGAGGCTTTTGATCCCGGAACGGTCCTCAAAATTATTGCAAAAGAAGGAGAGTCCGTACCGCTCGGGGGCAAGATGGCCATCATTGGTGAAGAAGGTGAAGACATCAGTGATCTTCTTGACGGTGATGATGGCGGAGGAAAGAAATCCGAACCGGAAAAGAAGAAAACCGACGATAAAAAAGAGGAGTCGGACTCCGGAAAATCCGCTAAGAAAGATTCTGAAGATGGGGACTCAGAAGACAAAGATTCCGGTAAAAAAGAAGATGAAGAATTTGATCCTCTGTTCGGAGAGCTGGAAGATGACAAAAAGTCGTCAGCATCTGACGATGAGGGTGAAGATGAAAGCCGGATAAAAGTTTCACCTCTTGCCCGGAAAATGGCAAAAGAACAGGGCATAAAGCTCTCCGATGTCAAAGGAAGCGGACCGAACGGCCGAATCGTTAAGAAGGATATCGAATCGTATGAACCCTCTTCCAAAAAAGAGGCGAAAGCAGAAGCTCCTTCAGGTAAAGCAGCGGCCAAGCCGTCCGATGCATCTAATTATGAGGATGTGCCGATATCACAAATGCGCAAAGTGATTGCCCGCCGGCTTGGCGAGAGTAAATTTACCAATCCGCATTTCTACGAGACCATAGATATCGACATGAAAAAGGCTATTGAGGTCCGCAAGACCTTCAATGAAATGCCTGATGTGAAGGTCAGCTTCAACGATATGGTGGTGAAAGCCTGTGCTGTAGCCCTGCGCCGGAATCCTAAAGTGAACAGCTCGTGGCTGGGTGATGTAATTCGCCGTCATAAAGACGTGCATGTAGCCGTGGCCGTGGCCGTGGATGAAGGCCTGTTAACGCCCGTGGTTCGCAACACCGATAGCAAAGGCTTTTCGGAAATAGGTGCGGAAGTAAAAGAGCTGGCAGCCAAAGCCCGTGACAAAAAGCTGCAGCCCGATGAAATGGAGGGAAGCACCTTCACCATCAGCAATCTGGGTATGTTCGGGATTGAGGAGTTTACGGCCATCATTAATCCGCCGAATGCCTGTATTCTGGCCGTCGGTGCTATACGCGACGTGCCTGTGGTTGAAGACGGCAAAGTAGTGCCCGGTAAACGCATGAAGGTAACGCTGTCAAGCGACCATCGTATCGTGGACGGTGCCACCGCCGCCGAGTTTCTACAAACACTACGCTCGCTGCTCGAAAATCCGATGAGCATGTTGCTGTAACATGGTTTCTTAAGAGGCGCTGTATCTGTTAGGTGCGGCGCCTTTTTTCGCTAAAGCTTATATATCCGAAAAAAAATTACGCTGCGTGAACTATCTGATTCTCGGCCATAAAGGTCAGCTCGGTGCCGAATGGTGTCATTATCTGGAACAAGCCGGTATCCCGTTCATTTCGGCTGATTCTGATACGGTCGATATTACGAGCGAAAAACAGGTTCGCGCCGTGATGGAGCGGCATCACCCTGATATTGTGGTAAATTGTGCGGCTTATACCGACGTGGACGGGGCCGAAACTGAAACCGACATTAACGACCGCGTAAATCACAAAGGGCCGGGCATTCTTGCCGCCGCATGTGCACGTTCAGGTGCGCTTTTGGTACAGTATTCCACAGACTATATTTTTAGTGGACGCCTGGAGGACAAGCAGCGGTATCCCTCCGGTTACCCTGAAGATGCACGTCCTGATCCTGTTAATGAATACGGGCTTGCCAAGCTGCGCGGGGAAGAGGCCATAAGAGCATCCGGGGCTGATTTTTTAATCATCCGGGTTTCATGGCTGTGCAGCTCAAGGGGGAAGAATTTCCTTAAAACCATGCTCAGGCTTGGCCGTGAAAAACCGTTGCTTAAGGTTGTGAATGATCAGTTCGGTGCGCCGACATTTACGTTTGATGTGGTGGACGGCACACAGAAATTGATTGAAAAAGCACAAAAAGGTACGTTCCATCTGAGTTCGGACGGAATTATCACCTGGTACGATTTCGCATCACACATTTTAAAACAAGCCGGAATAAACACGAAGGTGGAGCCGGTTCCGAGTGAAGCATTCCCTGTTAAAGCAGCCCGGCCGCATTTTTCAAAGCTCGGCACGGCACGTTTTGAAGAACTAACTAACGGCCAAACGTACAGTATCGATGACGGAATTGCCCGCATCATTGCTGAAATAAACCGACAGTAAAGAATCTATATGAAACTGATAAAAACATTAATCCCAGATGTCGTGGTAATCGAGCCGAAAATATTCGGGGATAAGAGAGGATTTTTCGCAGAAACGTACCGCAAAAGCTGGCTTGATGAAGTGGGGGTGCCGTCGGTATTTGTACAGGATAATCTTTCCAGATCTAAACAGGGAACACTGAGAGGGCTGCATTACCAATACCGAAATGCGCAGGCTAAATTGGTGATGGTGACGCGGGGCGCGGTGCTCGACATTGCCGTTGATATAAGGAAAGGTTCCCCGACTTTCGGGAAGCATGTCGCCGTCGAGATTTCGGAAGATAACAAGCGCATGATTTTTATTCCTGAGGGATTTGCTCATGGTTTTGCCGTACTTTCAGAGGAAGCCGATTTCCAGTATAAATGCTCCCGGTATTATGATCCGGAAAGTGAGCGCGCTATACGCTGGAACGACCCGGAACTGGGCATAGACTGGCAGGTGGCCAATCCGCTTCTGTCCGAAAAAGACAAGAGCGCCCGCTTGCTGAGCGAGACTCCGGACGAAGAACTTCCCCAATTTACAGACCTGAACCGCTAACGTTAATCTGACAAACTCATGAATATTCTCGTAACCGGCGGCGCCGGATTTATAGGCTCGAATCTGATTCTTCATCTGCATAAAACCTATCCGGATTACACCATCCTGAATCTGGACAAACTGACGTACGCGTCGGATCTCAGATTCCTGGCTGAGATCGCAGACAGCGAGCGCTATGAATTTTCCAAAACCGATATTACCGACCGTGCTGCCGTCAGGGACGTTATCCGCACGTTCAAACCCGACGGCATTATTCACCTTGCCGCCGAATCGCATGTGGATAATTCTATTAAAGGTCCGGAACCGTTTGTGATGACCAACGTGGTAGGTACCTTCAACCTTCTGGACGAGTTCAGAATGTATCTGAACGACAACGGTATCAGTCTTGATTCCTGCCGTTTTCATCATGTATCAACAGATGAAGTGTATGGATCGCTGGGTGATGAGGGACTTTTCAGTGAAACCACCCCGTACGCCCCGAATTCACCCTATTCGGCCAGTAAAGCGGGCAGTGACTTTTTGGTGCGGTCATACTTTCATACGTTTGGGATGAACGTGGTTACGACCAACTGTTCCAATAATTACGGTCCGCATCAACATGATGAGAAACTGATTCCCACCGTAATCCGCACGGCGCTGAAGAATGATTCCATCCCTGTTTACGGGAAAGGCGAAAACGTGCGGGACTGGCTTTTTGTGGGCGATCACTGCCGGGCTCTGGATATGGTGTTTCACAACGGCAGAAGCGGAGAAACCTACAACATCGGCGGTCGGAACGAATGGAAAAACATCGACTTGGTTCGGGCACTCTGTGATGAGCTTAACGAACTGGCCGGAGACGGTCCGGAAGGCGATTATAAAAACCTGATTTCCTTTGTCACCGACCGGCCCGGGCATGATTTGCGCTACGCCATCGATGCGACAAAAATAGAAAACGAGCTTGGATGGCAGAATACACAGGATTTTCGCAGCGATCTCCGTGAAACCGTAAGTTGGTATATGGCCAAGTACGGCTTTGCAAAGAAAGCGGTTATGTGATAAAATGAAAAGTTGCCGGGGCGGGAAATCAGTATCGTTTCGGATAAATTGAACGGCTGTTTAACTTCACAAACGATATCCGGAATGGAACTGAAAATTAGAAAAAAAGGCATACTTCCTGTTCAGGATTTAAAGACCCTTGTTTCCTGCGGCATCATTGAAAGCGATGCCGATTACCCGTTCGACAGCAGACAGTTTCAGCCCAATTCGGTTGATCTCAGGCTTGGGAAATCGGCTTATCGGGTTCGATGCGGTTTTTTACCCGAGAACGATACGGTTGATTATAAAATAAATAAGCTTTGTCAGCACGAATTTCCGATAGAGCAGGGGGCGGTGCTCGAACCAAACTGCACCTATATCATACCATTGCTGGAGCGGCTGAATTTGCCCGGTACAAATATTGGGGAGTATAAAATCGGTTCAGGAAAGGCACAAAAGACGGTTAGGATAGAGTCGGAGTCACGGCTCAGCGCACGTACCAATCCCAAAAGTACTACCGGGCGCCTCGATATTTTCACCAGGCTTGTGACCGATTATTCACACCGTTTTGAAGAAATAGCTCCCGGCTATTCGGGGCCCATGTATCTCGAAGTGGTTCCCAAGTCGTTTCCCATCAGAGTGCAAACCGGTCAGTCGTTAAATCAGCTCCGGATTCGTCACGGCAGCGGGAAGCTGACCGATGATGAGCTTCTTCGCACCCATGCGCTCAGTCCGCTGTTGTTTGATGAACATAACCGCCCTGTATCCGACAAAGACCTTAAAGTGGACAACGGCATGTTCATGAGCGTGGACCTGAGGGGAAACGGTGAGGGAATAATCGGTTACAGAGCCAGAAAAAACCGTGCTGTCATCGATCTGAATAAGATAAATCATTATTCGAGATTTGATTTTTGGGAGCCGATTTATGCCGGGCACGAAGATTATATGATTCTGGAACCCGAGGCCTTTTATATTTTCGCATCCAAAGAACGCTGCCGGATTCCCGATTATCTTGCCGGTGAAATGGTTCCTTACGATACCGGATCGGGCGAGCTTCGCACTCATTACGCCGGTTTTTTCGACAGTGGATTCGGAAGCCCGGAGGGCGGAGCAAGAGCCGTGCTAGAGGTTCGCTCACACGACGTTCCGTTTCTGGTTGAAGACGGGCAAACGTTTTTTAGTATGCTGTTTGAAGCCAATACCGATATTCCGGAATTTGTTTACGGGGACGACATCAAAAGCAACTATCAAGGGCAGGATCTCAAGCTGAGTAAGCATTTTAAAAGCTGATCCTACCCACGAACGAAGGTTAAACTGAACAGGGTATGAGTTACGACCGCCGAACGGTTAAAATGTGTGTCTGCCACCGGAAGAAGTTTGATAATATCCGGGATGAAGCAAAAGAACTGGGGCTTGAATCGGTTGACGAAATTATGGCTGAAGGAATTGCATGCACAGGATGCGGCATGTGCCGTCCGTATGTGAAAAAAATGCTGAGTACCGGCGAAACGCGATTTGTACCCGGCGATATATACATAAAATCGGAGAGTTAAGGTGCAGCAGTTTTTTTCCGATGATCTGACTGCCGCATCGCAACGCTGTACACTTTCCGGAGATGAAGCTCATCACGCCGTAAATGTACTTCGGTTAAAGCAAGGGCAAGATATTTCTCTGATGAACGGAAAAGGCGTGACGGCTGTCGGTACGGTTTCCGGGGTTTCAAAGAAGCAAGTTGAGATTGGAATCAGGGAAATTAAAGTGCAACCAAAGCCGAAAGTGCGGCTAACGGTTTGTTTTGGCTTGATAAAAACACGGCAGCGGCTGGAATGGGCGCTCGAAAAAATTACGGAGTCCGGTGCGGATACCATCATTTTGATGCACACCGAACATACGGAGCGTCAACATGTCCGGATCGACCGTCTGAATGGAATTGTCGTGAGCGCAGCCAAACAAAGCCTGTCGGCCCGGCTCCCGGACCTGAATGAGGCGAAGCTAACCGACCTTTTAGAAGAGTTGAAAGAAAACCATTACCCGGGAACACGCTATGTTATCGCCCATGAGAAAGCAGAGGGTGAAAGCGGCAGCACGGTAGCTGATTACTTCAGAAGTGAAGATTTTTTAAAAAATACCAGGGAGATATACTGTTTTATAGGCCCGGAAGGTGGGTTTTCCCCCGATGAAATTCAAGCAATGAAGACACTTCCTGATGCATCATTACTTTGGCTTGGCCCGCGCCGGCTGAGAGCTGAAACCGCCGCCGTTCAGCTTACGGGGTTATTCCGCCTTTCTGGATTTTTAGACTTAGGGGATTTGGGTTAATATCCATCGAAAGTCGTAAATGATCAGGCGGATACTTGAAGTTCAGTAAACTTCACTCAAAAAAAAGCCGCAAAGTCTGTATATGACCATGCGGCTTTTTTAAAATCAGACGCTGTTAAGCTCTATCTGCCAGCTGTAGAAGAACCGCTTTGCAGCTCATCTACGTAAGCTTTCAGTCTTCGTACTTCATCCCAAAGCGTCATAGTTTGCTTCAGGGTAGTGTCGAATGCATCGTTGTAAATGATATAAAACTTGTTGGTGCTCCATATCTGCCGGGCCAGTTCGGCTTTGGTATGAGCCGGGGGAATCCAGCGGTCGTTTTCAATCTGATCGGGATGGATATAGAGTTTGTCGTCCTCGTAGTTTGCGGTCTCCACCGTGTCGGTTACAACCATTCCGGCATCTTTCATTTTAGTCCAGAATTGATCTATATGTTTATCCGACCAGCTGAAGTCGGTGCGGAACCGTTCAAAATCATCTTGCCATT
The DNA here is from genome assembly GCA_003566395.1 of Balneolia bacterium. GTDB lineage: Bacteria > Bacteroidota > Rhodothermia > Balneolales > Cyclonatronaceae > Cyclonatronum. The sequence goes on from PXDL01000205.1 coordinate 13,376, forward strand.
CCGCATTGAATTCTTCCTGATTTTCATCAAGGAAATTTCTCACGAAATCAAAACCTACATTATGCTGACGCATAAAACCGAGAACATAGCTTCGGGCCGTATCGGCCTGTATGATGTGATCGGGAACAATACCACCGCCTCCATACACTGTGCGTCCTGATTTGGTCTCATACACGAGGGAGTCGGGCAGATCGGAAATGAAGTTCTCGACGTCTGAACTTGCATCGCGATCACGGTTCACGATTTCAAGCGAATATTCTTCACGCCCCTGATGGAATGGTTTTTGAATCAGCCGACCAGAAGGTGTGTAGTAACGGGAAATCGTTACGCGGATAAAGCTTTCATCAACAAGTTCATACTGCTGCTGAACCAGTCCTTTACCGAATGTGCGGCGACCCACAACCAGTCCTCGGTCGTTGTCTTGCACCGCGCCGGCCACAATTTCACTGCCGGAGGCCGAGCCTTCGTTAATCATAACGATTAGGGGCAATTCCTGATATTTTCCGTTGCTACGGGTGTTGTACTCCGAGTTAAAGCGTGAATGACGGCTTTGAGTACTCACAAGTTTGGTACCGCGCGGGAAAAACTCGCTGGTCATGCGCACAGCCTGCTCCAGGAATCCTCCGGGATTGTAGCGCATATCAAGAACAAGCTGCTCCATTCCTAAATCAGTCAGTTTTTCCATCGCTTCCATGAACTCATCATAGGTGGTCTCCGCAAAACGATTTACCTTGATGTAGCCCGTTTTGTCGTCGAGCATATAAGAGGTGTCGATAGTATAAAGGGGGATGTCGTCCCGGGTGATATCGAAATTCAAAACGTTGGACCTTCCTGGGCGAATTATGCCTACCCTCACTTTCGAGCCTTTGGGGCCGCGAAGCGTATTCAAAACGTCTTCCTGCGAAAATCCTACTGCATCATCTCCGTCGATGCTGATAATACGGTCACCTGACCTGATGCCGAGCTGGTCGCTCGGACCACCCGAAATGGCCGATATAACCGTGATACTGTCTGCGATAATATCGAACTGAACACCGATTCCCTGGAAACGCCCGGCAAAGTTTTCACGCACACGCTCGGATTGTCTCGGATCGATGTAATCGGTATAAGGATCGAGGCTTGTAAACATGCCCTTGAGCGCTTTTTCCGTCATTTTATTCATATCCAGATCCGGGAGGTTTTGGCTCAGATATGAGTAGGCGCGCTCAAAGCGGAGGGCGGATTCACGGAAATCGGAAATTTTCAGGTCCGTGAACGTGGTATCAAGCGGGGTTCCGTCTATGGAGAAAGTGGTGTCGTCGATCGCTTTTACGAGGCCGCGAAGGCTGTCTTTGAAAAGCTGGTCGGCTTCAACCTCATCCACATAATTATTGAGGATCCAGCGCTGGGTTTGGATGTATTTCTGAAGGTTTTGTTCATGATTATTTTCATCAGAAACAAACACCTTGTCGAAACCAAAGAGCCAAAGCGCACTTAATACTAAGAGTGTGGTGAGGCCGGAGGCAAAAAAACGTTTTATCATGAAGCGTTCGGGCTGTTTAGATAGTTAGGAGATCAGATTGGAAGCCGACTGCTTCCGGCCTTGGTGTGAGCCGGACCGGTAACGGACTGCTTCAGGTATAATTATCAGTTTTTAATATAAACGGTTGTAAAACAAATTAAAGCATTAATTTATGCTCAGTACGAGGATACGGCTATGGTCAGGCTTGTACCGCAAAGACGGCTGCTTGTTATAACAGAGATAACCGAAATGCGCAGTGCTAACGTTTCCCGACCACATGTTTAGTATGCGTAAAATCACCTTAAACCCGAATCAGTGCCCGTACCAACTGATTCCGGCCCGGACGGCCGTAATGTCACTTTCTATCTATTCGAGGATTTCATTTTTGTGACAAGACAGAAGACGGGCAAAAAAACGGTTTTGCAAAGCGTTCTTCTACAGAATAAACTGACTCAGATCTTTATCCCGGACAATATGTTGAAGCTGTTTCTGCACATAGGCTTTATCGATATCGATTTCACCTGAGTGGATGTCGTCGGGCACGGAATACAACAGATCTTCAAGCACAGTAGAAAGTATAGTGTGGAGCCTTCGGGCGCCGATATTTTCTACATCCTGATTAACAGCGGCGGCAATAGAAGCAATTTCACGAAGCGCCTCGTTGTTAAAGTTAAGGGTGATGCCTTCCGATTCCATCATCGCCTGATACTGCTTGGTCAGCGCGTTCTGAGGGGCGGTAAGGATGTTGTAGAAATCCTCTTCGGTAAGTGAATCCATTTCCACACGGATAGGAAAACGTCCCTGAAGTTCGGGTATCAGATCGCTGGGTTTGGCTGTGGAAAACGCACCTGAGGCGATAAACAGGATATGATCGGTTTTAACCATGCCGTATTTGGTTGTCACCGTAGAGCCTTCAACAACAGGAAGAAGATCGCGCTGTACTCCCTGACGCGAAACATCGGGACCTCCGCCGGATTTGGAAGAGTTTCCGGCGATTTTGTCAATTTCATCAAGAAAAACGATTCCCGTGCTTTGTACCCGTGCAAGTGCCTGCTGCACGGCTGCATCATGATCGATCAGTTTTTCAGCTTCTTCCTGGAAAAGATGTTTACGGGCTTCGCTGATCTTCATCTGGCGCTTTTTGGTCTTCTTGGGCATCAGATTACCGAGCATATCCTGAAGATTCATGCCCATTTCTTCCATCCCCTGAGGACCGAAAATCTGCATTGTCTGGCCCGAGCCGGCCTGAACATCAAGTTCAATTTTCCGGTCTTCGAGCTGCCCGTCTTTCAGTTTCTGTCTGAATTTTTCTCTGGTACGCTCATTCAGCTCCTCGTCGGTAGAAGTTGATGGGTCGTACGCGCTGTCTGAGGATACGGCCGTTGAATCGAACCCGGTAGGTTTCGGCTGCCGGTTGACGTTGCGGTTTTTACGGACAGGAGGGATGAGGATGTCGAGAATCCGTTCGTCCACCATTTCTTCGGCCCGGGGCTTGATATCTTCCTGCATTTCGAGCTTCACCATATTAAGGGAAATCTCGGTGAGGTCGCGAATCATGGATTCCACATCACGGCCCACGTAACCTACTTCGGTGAATTTGGTGGCCTCCACTTTTATGAACGGAGCCCGCGCCAGACGTGCGAGTCTGCGCGCAATTTCGGTTTTACCTACTCCCGTAGGGCCTATGAGAATAATATTGTTCGGAACAATCTCCTCGCGGATGGAATCCGAAGCGTTCATTCTGCGCCAGCGGTTTCGCAGGGCGATGGCTACGCTCTTTTTGGCAGCATTCTGCCCGATGATAAACTGGTCGAGTGATGCTACAATTTGCCGTGGCGTGAGATTTTCCACGTGGCTCATTAAATACTTCTGATTACCCAATTTCAAGTGTGGTTATGTTGTGATTGGTGTAAATACAAATGTCTGCGGCCGCTCTGAGCGACTCTTCTGCAATTTCGCGGGCCGTTAGGTGAGGCGCGTGTTTCTTGAGCACACGGGCCGCACTTTGTGCGTAGGCTCCGCCGCTTCCGATAGTCATAATATGATCTTCCGGCTCGATGACATCACCCTGACCTGAAATAAGCAGGCCCTGCTCTTCGGTGAGTACGATCAGCAGAGCTTCAAGTTTACGAAGGTACTGATCGGTTCGCCATTCTCGCGCCAGCTCTATGGCCGAGCGCTGCAGGTTTCCGGAATACTGATTGAGTTTTTCTTCAAATTTTTCAAACAGGGTGAAGGCGTCTGCGGTGGAACCGGCAAAACCGGCAAGGATTTTTCCGTCCTGCAGGCTTCGCACTTTCTGAACGGTTGCCTTAAGTACGGTTTTATCCAGGGTGGCCTGCCCGTCTCCGCAAATGGCCGCTTTCCCGTTGTGGATTACCCCCACAACTGTGGTTGCATGAATCTGCATAGCTTATTATTAAATACTAAAATGATGTAACCGAAAAACAGGGTCAGGATTGCCTTGCCGACTCAGATTCTTTTTCGGAAGTAGATTGATTTTTTTTGTCGTCCGCGGCCTTTTCCGAAGAGGGAGAAGCATCAGCTGATTCAGTCCCCTCGGTTTTCCTGCTCACTTTTTTAGTGACGACCGAATCACTTTTTTCGTCCGAAGCAGGTTTGGATGCCGGTTTCCTGAAAAGATCTTCGTTAAGCATCGCCTTCACTTCATCCATCTGCTTCAGCTTTTCAGATTTGGCTTCGCTGATCTCTTCTTTTTTAGGCTCAGGCTTTGATTTTTTATCCGACTTTGAGGATTCGCCCTTGGCTTTCTTTTGTGATTTCCCCGTTTTTTTGGCAGCAGGTTTCTGTTTTTTATCAGCCTGATCGGACTTGTCCGGAGAAGGTGAATCTGTTTTATCCTCAGTTTTTTTATCTGAAGGTGCTTCGTCCCGGCTTGCTTCCGCTTTAGATGCCGTTGCTTCTTGATCCGAAGCCGGCTTGCTTTCTTCTTTGTCGCTATCTGCCGGGGATTTACTCTTCGGCGGTTTCGCAACTGCTTTCTTGCGGGCCGGACGCGGGCTTCCTTTTACTTTCTTAGGTCCTTTGATCTTTTTCTCGGACTCACCCTCTGCCGTTTTCGTGGGTTCCTTACCGGTTTCTTTCGCTTCGGGCTGATCGGAAGCTTTACCGGAAGACGCAACAGCTTGCTGGTCCGTCTTCGACTTTTCAGGACGGGAATCATCGGCTTGTTCCTGCTTATCCTCTTGCTTTTCCTGCTCCTTTACTTTGCGGGCATAAGCTTTGGCTACCTCCATAGCATTCGGCTTGGACGAGGTCTCGTCTGTACCCGAGTCTTTTGTAGAGGTATTTTCGGATGTATCGCCGTCTCCGCTGTCGCCGGGCTTTTTGTAATACTTGGATTTGATTTTATTCGAAGAGCGTGCCTGCTGGGAAATCCTAACCGGAGCCGAGCGCTTGCGTCCGCCCGAATCTCCGTCGTCCTTTTTGTCGGCAGATTGGCCTCTTCCGCTTCTGGAATCCCGGCCGTTGCCGTTTTTCTTGTAGTAATCCAGCATCTCTTCGTTTTTCTTGCCGCCGCTTTCCATTTCGGCCAGATTTTTTTCGTTCTCACGAAGCGCATCTTCAATAGAATTACCCTGATTAACCGTTTCGCAGATATCGAAATCGCTATTGCCTACGGTTGCCTTGAAGTCGTTCAGCGAAATAGTATCGTCCTGATGTATGGAGATTCTCATCATGTATTTGAACATCCATTTCAGCCGTGTACTAATCAGTCCCTGACACAACACGGAGTGGAAAAACGGATTCACATACAGCTCTACGGAACGGTAGGAGTAGTTATGGCGCAATTTTGAAATCCAGGCTTCCACGTCGGAAAGCAGGGTGGTTTCGGACACGATACTGCCTGAGCCGCCACACATAGGGCAAACTTTGGAAACAGATTTTACTACGCTCGGGCGAATGCGCTGGCGTGTAATCTGCATCAGGCCGAAATCCGACATCGGCAGGATATTGGTTTTTGCCCGGTCTTTTTTGAACTCCTTACGGATTTCATCATACACCTTTTTCCGGTTGGAATCCTGCTGGAGATCGATAAAATCAACTACAATAATACCGCCTATATCGCGCAGCCGAAGCTGTTTGGCAATTTCACGCGCAGCCTCGAGGTTGGTTTTCAGGGAGTTGTCTTCCTGCGCTTTTTTGGCCGCATAACGACCGGAGTTCACGTCCACCACGTACATGGCTTCGGTTTGCTCAAAAATAAGATAGCCGCCGCTGGGCATTTTCACCCGCGGGCTAAAAATGGAGTTCACATCCTTCGAAATATTCATGTGGTCGAATACGTGCTCGCGGCCTTTGTACTGCTGCACGTTCTTAACCATAGAAGGTGCCACCCGACCGATATACGATTTGATCGTTTTGTAGGACTCTGTGTCGTCGATAAGGATGCGGCTGTAATTTTTCGAAAAGAGATCGCGGACCAGGCTTTCGGTCATATCAAGATCGCGGTGAAGCAGGGCTGTGGGCTTGCCGGTCTTGAGTTTTTCCTGGATGGAAACCCATTTGTCGTGAAGCTCTTTCATATCCTGACGGAGGGCGTCATCATCCTGTCCTTCTGCCACGGTACGCACAATAACGCCGAAACCGTTGGGCAGCATTTCGCTGATGATACCTTTGAGACGACGGCGTTCTTTGTAAGATCGGATTCGCTTGGAAACGGCCACATAATCACCGAAGGGGATAAGCACGAGAAAACGGCCGGCCAGGGTGATGTCGGTGGATACGCGCGGGCCTTTTGATCCGATGGGTTCTTTTACGACCTGCACCATCACTTTTTGCCCCGGCTTGAGCAGCCCCCCGATAAGGTTCTGTTCATACACCGTCTGCTCTTTGGGAGACATGTTCTTGATGCTGTTGTCGGCCACTTTCTTCCGGAATTCCAGAAGCGTTTCACTGGCTTTTTTAGGCACGCTGTCGCGGCCGTTAAGCATCACAAGATAGGCTTCAAGATGCTCGCCGAGATCGGAGTAGTGAAGAAAACCGTCTTTTGGTGTGCTAAGGTCGATGAAAGAGGCACGAATGCCGCTCATCACTTTATGTACCTGAGCCAGATAAATATCCCCGACTGAACGTCTGTTTTCGGGGGATTCTATGAAAAATTGCGCTAATTCACCATTTTCTACAAGCGCTATTCGTTTCTGTTTGCCTGAGGAGGCATGGATAACAATTTGATTGTCCATTTAAATATAAAATCGCATGCTTAATGCGAAATCCGGTTTCTGCCATGAGTCGTCGAGTCACATCCGAAGATTTCAAAGAACCTGATGGTATCGCAGAAAAATAGTAGTAGTTCACCCGTTCGGGTGGTGCAGGAAATCCGGTTTCCGCAGAGTACAAATTTCTGTTAAAATTGGGTAATGCAGGGTTCTCCGTGCCTGTTTCTGATTGTATTGGCAACAGTGTCCTTTGTGTGCCGGTACGGCTGAAACGGAGAAAAACAGATACTATCATACAGATCATCGGCATAACAAAACCAATACCTGAAGAGAGCTTGCCGATTAAAGATTCAGTATCTGTTTGGTAAAAAAAAATCATTCCGGAATATACAGCAATAATGAATGCTTTTAAAGGTCAGATTTTAATCCGGCTTTTTGTGCGGATCGGCAGATTAAGAAAAAAACGAGCCTGATTTCTCCGGCGTCTGTCTTTTCCCCAAAAAGTTAATTCTCACGGACTCGGGTGATTCGAGCCCCAGCCTGATTCAGTTTTTCTTCCAGCTTTTCGTACCCGCGGTCCAGATGATAGACACGAAGCACATCAGATGTTCCCCGCGCATACATGGCCGCCATCACCAAACTGACGCTCGCTCTGAGGTCGGTACTCATAACCGAGGTGCCTGTAAGCGGCCGCCCGCCTTTTATAACGGCCGAGTTGTTTTTTACATATACGTCGGCTCCCAGTCGTGCCAGTTCGGGAACATAGCTGAACCGATCCGGATAAATGGTATCGGTGATGTGAGATTCACCGGCAGCGCGGGTCATCAGCGTGGCCCACTGCGCCTGCAGATCGGTGGGGAAACCCGGATAAATCTCGGTAATTACCGAAACAGGAGCAATTTCGGCAGGTGAAATAATGCGCATACGCCCCGCATCAGATTGGGATTGCGCCCCGGTTTTGTGAAACCAGGCTGGAAACTGACCAAGCTCGTCGGTGCTAACATTGGTAAGTGTCAGATCGGAATCGGGGTGCATGGCTCCGAGAATCATATACGTTCCGGCCTCGATACGATCGGAGGTATTCCGGAAGGTTACCGGCTTAAGTTCATCCACGCCTTTAATAACGAGGGTAGATGTGCCGATTCCCTCAATTTTGGCTCCCATTTTCTCAAGAAACAGGCAGAGCTGAACTACATCGGGCTCTTTTGCCGCGTTGCGGATGGTGCAGCTTCCGGCACAACGGGCGGCGGCGAGCAGCAGGTTTACCGTCGCTCCGACACTTGAGGGCTTAAGTGAAAAAGTTCCGCCGGGGAGTCCGTTCTCCGGTGCGCTTGCAACCACATAGCCCTGATCAAGATCAATTTGGGCGCCAAAAGCACGCAGGCCTTCAAGGTGTAAATCCACCGGGCGGGGACCCCAGGCACAGCCGCCGGGAAGAGAAACACGCGCTTTGCCGTCCCGACCAAGAAGGGCTCCGAGCATATAAAACGATGCGCGCATTTTCCGCACCAGATCGTAGGGCGCTTCGTGATAATAAAGATTGGCCGGATCAATCGAGATGCGGTGAGATTCCGGGTCGTAGTCAATTCTGCTACCGGTAACGCGCATCACATTGTTGAACGTAAGGATGTCGTTCAATCCCGGAATATTTTCTATGATGGTTTCTCCGTCGGCCAGCAGGGATGCCGCCAAAAGGGGGAGGGCCGCATTTTTTGATCCGCCGATGGCGATTTCACCTTTTAATGCAAAACCGCCTTCAATCCTGAACTTATCCAATGGGTTCTATCTCCAGTAAAACGTGATTTTTTTCAACCGAATCGCCGTCGTTGACATGGATTTTTGCCACTTTTCCGGCCGCCGGTGCTTTTAGTTCGTTTTCCATTTTCATCGCTTCCAGAATAATGACCGGATCTCCGAGGTTCACTTCCTGCCCTTCCTCAACCTGAACGCTTACAATCTTGCCGGGCATTGGAGCGGAGAGTTTGCCTTCACCACTTTTAGCGTTCACTTTAAACCCGAGCCGGTCGAGCAGTAACATCTGTTCATCCCGGATAACAGCTTTCATAAGCTTACCGTTAAAGCTGAATTGCAGCTCATTATCCTGAACATGAACGTCCCGTAGTTGAAATAACCGCGTGCCCGAACGAAGCAGATAGCGGGAGTTATCCAGTTTGGTTAATTCATATTTGATGCGATGATCGCCGATTTCAGCGACTCCGTTTTCCTTCAGGGAAACGGTACGGGTTTCTTCGTGAATACTTGTTTCTAAAGTCATAGAATGATTTGTTAAATCGGTGGTCAGAACCGGGCATTAAGCCCTTTATGAGTGGCTCTGAAGCTGAACAGCTCAAGCCGGTCGTTGTCGTATCCGTTCAGTCTTGTCTTTTGATGTTCGTCATAAACTTCCACCATCCCGGCATTGATAAGCTGAATGAGGTCGTCGCGCAGCTCTCCGCGCTTCAGGCCGGTTTCGGCAAGCAGCGTCTCGTACGACTCGGTAAAGATAAGGGTATTGATTACCTCTTTCTGAGATGTAGTGGTTTTCATGATTGGGTTCGGATACGCGAAGCGAATGTCTGAATTGTTGGATGGTGCAGGAGAAAATTCTGAGAATACGGGTGAATTTCCAAACCGGCCAAAGTCACAATGGATTGCAAGGCAGCGGTTTAAACTGAAACGGTTTTTGAAAAATCACAGCGTTACGGATGATTTCAGAGCCTCCCGCAATGGTACATGCGTGTGAATATAGGGTGAAAAATCCCTCATTGCATAATCGGATTGCGGCTGAGTTATTCCACCTTCACATCGCCGTAGGTAATCAGATTGTCGCGGTGATCAAACACAAAAACGCGATGCAGTCCGCGTGCTCCTGAAATGGTGCCGCTTTGGCCCGGAGCGAACAAAACGGGGTTAAAGGTGATGCTGTGGCTTCCGATGGGAAGCGGGCGACGTTCATCAAAATAAAGGACCTTGAAGCGGTTGTTGTCATCAATGGTAGCTACTTCAAGCCCGTTAACAGAATCAAGGCCCGTAATGAGAATCTGAAACTCAACAGTTTGACCGGTAGTTGGGTTGGGATAGGCCGGCTGGATGACGTCCACAAACCCGGAAAAAAGAGGAGAGACGCGCCAGTCTTTGGGGTCGTTTTCAATAATTTCCCCGTTTGCGCCCGTTTTGGTGAAGCCGGAGGGAGGCTGAAAAGCTTCCTGTTCAAATTCTCTCTGGGCGTCGTCGGCAGAACTGCATGCCGCGATACCTGCAATCAAAAAAGTAAAGAGGAGAGCCGGTTTAAGAAAACTCATGAAAAGATAAATCTCACAAAAAAATTAAAGAAAGACAGTTGCACTTTTAAACGCAGTTCAAGTGGCGAAATTTTGAAAAAAATGCCGGTGGTAACAAGCCTCGCATAAGATATTCATTTGGGTGGAGCGTTGAAAGAAAGTTGCGGAACAAACAGGCAGCGCGTATCATTGATATTTATCTTAACGACATCAACCAAGAAATAGAAATGGTGTTGTATCACAATATTTTCTGATGCTCATTGCGTTAAGGTCACAAGAAAACGCAGGCAGCTCAGGTGTTGAACCTAAACTATTATTTTCTTTATGCTCACAATTATCGGTATCAAAAATTGCAGTACCATCAAAAAAACGCTCGCCTGGCTCGATGAACAGGGTGTGGACTATTCATTCAGGGACGTCAAAAAAGAACCGCTTAACGATGAAGAACTCGCCGGCTTCGCCATGCGTGTGGGCATCGATACTCTTGTAAACCGTCGTGGTATGAAATGGCGCAGTCTCGGACTTTCCGGAAAGGATTTGTCCGATGAAGAATTACTTGAACTCCTTGCGGAGCACCAAACCATGATTAAGCGTCCGCTGGTATCGGCCGACGAAGCAGCAATGGTAGGCTTTGATGAAGACGCACTTGAATCATTTATAGATGAATACGCCTGATGTAAAACCGGTTCGTAAGCCGGTGCATATTGTGCTTGCACTATGTTGCTCGCTTTTGGTGCTCGTTGCGGCATCAGCCGGCGTTGCCCGCTTCAATGCCCCGGCGCCTCCCGATCTTGCTTTTATGTTTGATGCCAAAGAGTCGTTTCACTACGAAGTGCGTTACGGGTTCATGAGGCTGGGTGATGTGTACGTTTCGGCTCAGGATACGGTGATAGACGGAACGACTTATCTGCATACAACATCGGTGATGCAATCTAACTCCGGCATACCTCTTGTCGGGGATCGCCGCTACAAATACCACTCCATCCTCGCCCATAACGATTCAACCGTGTATTCCCGTTTTTTTTGGGTTGATAAAATCCACCGCGACAGTTTCGAATATGTGGCCTATGAATTCGACTATGAGAAGGGTTATGTGATTGCAAGTAAAGAGGGAGAAGTTGTGGATACACTCGATCTGAGTGAACCCTCAGACGGTGGTCCTGCGCTTTTCTATATCGGGCGCTTACATGCCGGAACGGATCGTGAAATGGAATACCCTATTTATATAGATGAGGAAAAGGCCTACATCCAGTTAAGACATACCACGCAAACAGAGCAGGTGCGCTCCGGGTATTTCGAAAACGGCCGAACGGAAGCTTTCCTAACCCACGGCTTCGCAGATGTGGACGGCCCGTTCGGTTTCTCCGGAGCCTTTGAGTCGTATTACGATACAAGTGAACTGCGCATGCCCGTCGAGGCAAAAGTGTCGGTCTGGATTGGAAATGTGAGGGTCAGGCTGGTCGATTATCAGGATAACGGAAAGCGGCTTAGCCGAAACTAAGCTCAAAATTAATAAAGTGGGGAGAACTTATGGAACTTCAAATGAAAAGACTGCCGCATGCTACGGGACTCGACCTGCCCGCATACGCCAGTCAGCTTGCTTCAGGTATGGATCTCAGGGCCGCCATTCAGGATCCTGTTCGGCTTGAGCCGGGCAAACGGATGTTAATTCCAACCGGCATCGCTGTCGCCGTTCCTCCGGGCTTTGAAGCGCAAATTCGGCCCCGAAGCGGGCTGGCGCTCAGAGAAGGCATCACCATGCTAAACAGCCCCGGCACCATCGACGCAGATTACCGCGGGGAAGTAATGCTGATTGTGATTAATCACGGAAACGCCATTGTTGAAATTCAGCGGGGAGAGCGGCTCGCGCAAATGGTGATTTGTCCGGTGGCCAGGCCTGAAATCAGGGTGGTGGATGAACTTGAAGACACCGACCGTGGCTCCGGTGGATTCGGAAGCACGGGTCGCCGGTAAGGCTTAGTCCTTATTTTCGTATTTCTCTTTTTCCTGTCGGTACTGCTCGTCTGTAATCATGCCTTGCTGCCAAAGGCCGACAAGCTGATTTACCTGTTCAAGCCCGCCCGGTTTAAACTGCTGATACTCACCTTTGGCCTTTTCGCGCAGTTCTCGCTTTCTTCGCTCCGATTCAATGGCGATATAAAGCACGTCTTCGAGCTCTTCTCCCTGCTCCAGACCGAGAAGCACGAATTCACGATCGTCTGTTTTCAGGGTGATGTCCGACAGCCCGTGTTTTTTTTGTGATGTGCTCTGAGTCCGGCCGACTTCCCGAAGTTCAGAAAAATAGACCGTTTGGGCGAGTTCGCCGGAGCCGGTTACAATGCGATCATTGAAAATAGTATAGGTCTGCTTTTCAAGCTGTTTTCCGAGCTTTCGCAGAAGGAAAAAACCGACGCCCAGCAGCGGTGTGAGCGCCCAGGCTATTACGTAATCCTTAAAATAATTTTTCCAGTGAGTCTGATAAACAACTGATTTTTCTTTCGGCATGGTATTAGGTTGTTTCATGTCGGGCAATGTATTTGGATTCTGAAAACAAAATTTAACAGAAAACCGTTGCCGTGGTAAGATAAGGGTGTATGTAAAAATGTCGGATTTCAGCCGATATTCGTATATTTTAAGCTTGATTGTTGCGTTAGATTGTTGCGTTAGGAAGCTTCAGCAGGCGCATCCGAAAATATTAACCGAAACTCTCCGCCTTGGCTATCTGGAAATATATTGTACTGGCCGGAATTACCGTAATTATTTCAGCGGCTTTCCTGATAAATATTCCTCGTATCGCGATTCTCGAGGAAACCGCGCGTAATCTTGTCTTCCATGTTCCTATGTGGTTTACCATGTTTGCGGCTTTTGCAGCGGGTATGGTTTACAGCATCCGGTATCTTTCCACGGAAAATCCGGATGACGATCTCAAAGCCGAGTCGGCCTCTATGGTCGGGATATTATTCGGAATTTGCGGGCTGCTTACCGGAATGGTCTGGGCACGCTTCACCTGGGGAGCCTGGTGGACCTTCGCCGAACCTAAAATGAATTTATCGGCCATCGCGCTGCTTATCTATGTAGCCTATTTTATTCTCCGGGCCTCTTTTGATGAAGCGCAGCTGAGGGCACGTTTATCGGCTGTCTATAATATTTTTGCGGCATCAACCATTCCGTTTTTACTGTATGTTATACCACGGCAACTGCCGAGTCTTCATCCCGGCGCCGACGGAAATCCTGCGTTCAGCGATATGACGGCTATTGAGCTTCGTATCGTGTTTTATCCGGCTATAATTGCCTTTTTTGCACTCGCTTACTGGATTACCAATTTGCGATACCGATATGAAAAAACTGTCCGTACTTTACAGGAACAAAGTAATCCCTTTTGAATACGTTTTCTGATTCGTTTTCCTTACCTTTAATATGATCATTTCAACACTATCTGCTGTACCCGCCGACACTCTTTCAGATGCTTATTCCGACCGCTGGGCCGGAGTTGAAACCGCCTCTGAGGCCAATACGGTGATGCAGTTCATGTCTTCTAACGACCTCATTTTTGTAGTGCTGGCCGTCAGTTTAATTATTTGGTTTGTACTGGCCTTTTATCTTGTCCGGGTGGATAAGAAAATCGATGCACTCGAAAAAAAGTATTCCGATAAAAGTTAATTATTTAGATATCCCCAAGTTATTATGAAACCACGTGTTATTTTCGGAACGGCAGCCATTGTGGTGTTTACATCCCTGCTGATGTGGAATTTCGGCAATAGTATCGGCTCTTATGTCGGTTTCGACGAAGCCGAACTCTCCGGTAATCGTGTTCATGTCGTAGGCAAGTGGGTGAAAGATCAGCCCCACGGTTTCGATCGTGAACGCATGGTCTTCACATTTCACATGGAAGATGAATATGGCGAAATCAGGCGGGTGAGCTACAATAAGCCTAAACCCAATAATTTTGAAGACGCCGAAAGCCTTGTTGTAATCGGCTCGATGCGCAACGGCGTCCTTTACAGTGACGACATGCTCGTTAAATGCCCGTCTAAATACAACGACGCATCCAATCTTGAAATGACGAGTGCCGAATAATTCCGGCACATACGGCTGTTTTGCCCCGCAATACTATAATTATTTGAACTGATATGATTGGAATCATCGGCTCCTGGGCTATTATTATTTCTTTTCTGGCCGCCCTCGGAGCGTTCATTACCTATTTCTTTGCCTCCCGGAATAATGATTTGAAACTGGAACAGGCCGGTCACATCCTGTTCGGGCTGAAAGGGGCTATGATGCTTCTGGCTTCCGGCCTGATGGTTTATCTGCTTCTGACCAATCAGTTTCAGTACTTCTATGTCTATAATTACACAAGCTCGGATCTGAGCAATGTTTATTTGTGGGCGGCTTTTTACAGCGGGCAGGAGGGAAGCTTCATGCTCTGGATCCTGTGCGGGTTTTTGGTCGGTACGGGCCTCATTAAATGGACCTCCGACACCTACCGCGCCCCGGTGATGTTTTTCATCACCATGACCCAGGTTTTCCTGCTTTCAATGGTGCTGGGAGTGTCGTTATTCGGCATCAATATCGGAGCCGGGCCGTTTCGCCTTACTGCCGAAGAGTTTGCACACTTACCGGTCTTTTTGTCTAATCCCGGTTTTGTGCCCCCCGAGGGCAGCGGCCTCAACGATCTGTTGCGCAGCCCGTGGATTATCATTCATCCGCCGATCATTTTCCTCGGTTTTGCGATGATGGCCATACCTTTTGCCTACGCGCTGGCTTCGCTCTGGAAAAGAAAATATCATGAGTGGATTTATCCGGCTCTGCCGTGGACACTCGGTGCGAATCTCTGCCTGCTGATAGCAATATTTTTGGGCGGATACTGGGCCTATGAGACGCTCTCTTTCGGTGGATACTGGGCCTGGGATCCGGTGGAGAACGCATCGCTCGTTCCGTGGATACTCGGCACCGCCGGCATCCATACCATGCTGATTCAAAAGCGCAGTAAAATCGCGCACAAAGCCTCCATCATCTTTGCCATACTGGCCTATGTAACCATCGTCTATCAAACGTTTCTTACGCGTTCGGGCGTGCTTGGGGATGCTTCGGTTCACAGTTTTGTAGATCTCGGTCTGTACAATCAGCTCTTGTTTTTCATTCTTGCCGTTTCCCTTAGCGGATTGATCCTGTATTTATACAGAATGAAAGAGCTTCCAAGCCCGAAATCGGAAACCCCGATGTTTTCACGTGAATTCTTCATGTTTTCGGGTGCCATGACGCTGCTCATCGTCTCGCTTGTGATAATCCTGGGTACAAGCGCTCCTATAATAGGGCGGCTGTTTGTACCGAATCCGACTCCGCCCCTTCCTCAATTTTACAACGACTGGACCCTGCCGTTCGGCGTCGCCATTGCCATACTTTCGGTTCTTACGCAGTTCATGTGGTGGAACAAATACAAGGATACCGAATCGTTTGCCGGAACCCTTATCGTACCCACGCTGGTGGCATCCCTGCTGAGCATCGCGGTAATTGTACTGGTGAATGTTACGACCGTAGTTTACATGATTCTTCTGTTCGCGGCTTTCTTTTCAATCGTCGGGAACGGTATTGTGATGATAAAGCTGATTCAGAAAAAGGCACGTCTGATCGGTGGAACGGTAACCCATATCGGTTTTGCTGTTTTGCTGATCGGTTTTCTCGGGGCCGCCTATGATACGCCTATGCTTGACCGAAATACCATGAATTACAACGCGGCCGTAGAGCGGGGAGAAGTGTTCGACAGCGACGGATTTCCCGAACAGCAGACGATGGAAGTAATGCAGCTTCATATAAATCAGCCCCGGCGTATTAGTGATGAATATTATGTCACTTTTAAAAATGTAGAGATAATTCACGAAAATCGTCCTGGTGAGCAGCGGTACACTCTGGAATTTGAGCATGCCCGCTCAGGGGACACATTCACTGTTCAGCCGCTGGTCTATCCCATGATTGCAAACTCTACAGCCGGGGATATGAGCTGGACGGTTGATCCTGAGGTGAAAATGGGGCTGTTGCGCGATATCTATGTTTACGTTCAGGGTTCATCAATTGTAGAACGGGAGAGCAACCGCGTACGGGATGAAACTACGTTTCAGGCCGTTTCGGACATTTTGATGAACGGATATGAGCGGTCGTTGAATCCCGAGGTGAATGATCTTGTTCGTCTGGCGCCGGGTAAGAAACAGCAGATAGGGCAGTATGAGGTTGCTTTCAATCGCTTTATAAATATGAGTGAAGAAGAGTTGCCCGAAAATGCGATTGTTGGTGTAAAAGCCGAGGTAGAGCTGACCAACAGGCAAAACCGCTACACCGAGACCGTTATCCCCAAATATGTCATTCTTTTTGAAGAAGGCCGGAACCGGGTTGAAAGTCCCGCTCTTGAGCTTGAACATTTCGGATTCGACCTTATGTTTGAAACCATCGATACGCAAACCGACGAGGTCCATCTCCGGTTGATAGGGATTGAAGAAAGTATCGAAGACGAATGGATCATTGTTGCGATTGAGAAAAAACCACTGGTTTCCGTAGTTTGGCTGGGAACATTTTTGCTGATGTTTGGTTTCTCTATTGCAATCTACCGCCGCTGGGACGATCAACGCCGAAAAACCCGCGGGCAGCCAAATGCCGGAGATCAACCTGTGGAAGATGAAACCAAAACGGTATAAATCAGAAATTATAATACCTTGAATGTGAGCAGGAATTACAGATCAGTTCTGAGAAAGGCCGTGATTCTAACCGGCCTTCTTGTTTTTATGCATTCCGCCGCTGAAGCGCAGCTACGGGAATCGCAGCTCTTTGTAAGCAATCCGTTTGAATCGGATGAGGTGGTCGAAGAATCCTTTACGAACGAGCCTTTTACTCCTGAAATGCGGTCTCCGGGAGGTGCGTTGTTGCGTTCTGCGGTTCTTCCCGGATGGGGGCAGTATTATGCAGACAAATCAAGCTGGAGGCGCGGACAGTTTCACCTCGCAGCAGATTTGATGCTGGCAAGTACGCTGATCTATCTTTATACCAATGCGAGTATGCTTGAAAACAATATGTTCGCTCATGCTAATGCATATGCCGGCATCGATTTGCGAACCGTGCCCCGTAATGTTGAGATAGCTGTAAGCGGCAGCAATAGCCTGGATGATTATAATGAATCCCAGTTGCGGACACGAAACTGGGACCGTCTGATCGAAGACAGGCCGGAATACAGATGGAATTGGGAATCGGATACAAGAAGGGGAGAATATGTGAGGCTTCGCGACCGCAGAGACCGGGCCGAACAGCAAATTCCGGCCGTTATTTCTATTATGGTTGTAAACCGCGTGATCAGCGGTGTTCATGCCTTCATCGTGGCCCAAAATCAAAATGAGATGCTGCAATCTACGCAAATCGGGCTGCATCTCCCTGAAATGACGGGCGGACGCGGAGTAGCAGCTACGGTGTACTTCCGTTTTTAACCTGAAATCTGCAATGCCCCGCTACCGCATTGATGTTGCTTATAACGGTACAGATTTTTCAGGCTGGCAAGTTCAGCCAAACGCTCCCACTATTCAGCAAGAAATTGAGCGAGCGCTCAAGATACTGGCAGCAAAACCGGTAACGGTTCACGGCTCGGGACGTACCGACGCCGGGGTACACGCTCGCCGGCAAACAGCCCATTTCGACCTTGAAGCGGAAATTGACTGCACGAAATGGCTGAGAAGTATGAACGGACTTCTTCCGGCTTCGGTGGTGCTGCGGGCAATTAAGCCGGTGAATCACGATTTTCACGCCCGTTTCGACGCCGAGTATCGCTTGTACCACTATTATTTTTCTGATCGTCACCAACCGCTTCACGCTGAAACCACAGCGGTTTGGGTTCAATCGTTTGACTGCGGGCCTATGCAAAAAGCTGCTTCATATATTCGCGGTGATTTAGACTGCCGCACATTTACGCCTTTTGATCATGAGCTTCCCCATCACCGGTGTCTTTTTTATGATGCGGGTATTACCGGCCCGGATGAGGACGAGCGCTACTGTTTCTACATTAAAGCAAACCGGTTTTTGCGATCCGTAGTACGGTCGATTATGGGGACATTGATTGATGTTGGGCAGGGAAAGCGCAGCCCGGAGTCTTTTGAACAGCTGTTTTTACAACCGGACCGTCATCAGGCGGGCACAACGGCTCCGGCTAAAGGGCTTGTTCTGCAAGAAGTCGGCTATCCCAACACATAATTTTGACCGCCTTAAATTCTATGTTTACGGCTGCCTGCCGTCGGGGTCGTTTTCGCCACGTGATTCAAGAAAGGCGCGGTAGCGTTCCGGCAGCGGGAATAGCGGCTCCTCGGGGATGGGTTCACGGGACGGATACAACCATTGCTCCGGACGCCTCGGCCTCAGCTCGGGCTCATACATAAACCCCTGCAGCCTGATATCTCCGGGATTCTCGGTTTCCGGTATGTAGCTCCCGTCGATATCGCGGTAGTACTTCAGGCTGTCGATTTCGCCTTCAAAAAAGTACATAAACAATTCCTGTGATGCGATTTGTATGGCAAAATCCGGATTGTCGTCTTCATCCCGTTCATGAATGATCATTTCGGAATTGGGGTGTACTTCCATCAGATAGAGCTCGCCCTCATCAAAAAAAATCCAGAGTGAATCACCTGTAATTTGATTGAAGCGGCCGGTTATACTGTCCGGAGTAACAGCCATTGGTCGGGGCACGGCCAGAAGGGAATGGATTTCGTCGTCCCTCAGCTGGATATCAATCTTATCACTTGTAAGCTGAAGGTCTCGTCGCCACAAACGGGCGTTACCGCGCAGAAGAAATTGTTCGGCCAGATCATCGTAACGGGAACTGTCCGAGACCGAAGCGTAGCGTTCCGACCAGATGTTAACATCCTCATACGCGTCCACGATACTAAGGGTATCCCGTGTGATGACCTCCAGCCAGGATGCCGTGAGGTAGGTTGAATCGGTTCCGGCCTCATTTACACGCTGAAGCCGGGTATTGCCGCGAAGCTCACGGTAGCCGGTAGAGTCGCTCCATGAGTAATCGGCACGCATTCGCGTTCTGTTTTCAAAATCCTCGAGATAGACGTTGCCGTGCAACTCGTAGTAATTGGCTGAACGGATGGCATAAATGGTGTCTGCTTCGGCGTACTGCGTTGAGTCGGCAATTTGCACATTTCCGAAGAAGGCGGCGCTGTCGGGAACGCTGAAATAAAATCCGTTGTCGGCCAGAAGTACACCTTCTTCATCCTCAAGGCGTATTTGCTGCGGGAATTCAGC
>PXDL01000443.1 GCA_003566395.1 Balneolia bacterium
GTAGCGATCTGTAATTCGGGCAGGAAAAAGCTTTGGAGGCAGATCCGAAATCGCTACGTCGCTACGTCTTATCAATCGCTAAATCAATCTGTTGAGCGCTTTGGCTGTTTATGCATTTCCTTGATTTAACGATTGTTGAGACTTTCGAGTTGGCGATGTAGCGATCTGTAATTCGGGCAGGAAAAAGCTTTGGAGGCAGATCCGAAATCGCTACGTCGCTACGTCTTATCAATCGCTAAATCAATCTGTTGAACGCTTTGGCTGTTTATGCATTTCCTTGATTTAACGATTTTTTAGATTTCCGAGTTGGCGATGTAGCGATCTGTAATTTCAAAACACCGCATTCATGGTAAAACGCAAGGTTTGGATCGGGCTTCCTTGCTGTACGGAGCGGCCGTCGTAGTTTAAGGTGGCGCGCAGATAGGTACTGATGCGCCAGGTTGCCTGTAGCGACCATTGCCAAGTTTCACCTATTCCGGCTCCGTCGGTCAGTTCAAAGGTACCGAAGCTGCTGCTGATGCCGTCGCTGCGGTTGGAGCGGAACTCAAGACGGGCACTGGTCTGAAGTATGTTTTGATAAAACCAGCGCACATCACTAAAAATACGGTATCGCCTCAGCTCGACCGTCTCGGCCGGGAAAAAATCCCGTTTTCGCCCGATGGCAAATCCTGCGGTTGATTGCAGTGAACGCGAAGCCGTATAGCGGATAAAAGGCTCGGCTTCCAGACCCCGAATCTCAAAACTGCGGCCGGCCAGACGTTCACTCAGAAAATTCCGCTCGCTGTAGGATAACTCCGTCCCGGCCTGTATCCGGCGCGTAAAACGATAGCTCATATCTATAGTTCCGTTTCGGTTGCGCTGTTCCTCCAGGCCGGCGCTTCGTCTGTTTTTGCTCGTCAACCGATCGTACCTCAGCCGGAGGTCGGCATCTCTGTTGTTGCGGAAAAACTGCACTTCCTGCTGCCAGAATAAACGTCCGCTGAGGGTAAACTCATCGTCCAGAAAACGGTTCAGTCGCAGCAGCATGATGTCGGCAATGGAGCCGCCCTCGTTTTGTTCACGGACTTCAAGCACCGTTTGCACAGCGAGCTGTTCCCAGAACTCTCCCTCAAGAATCTCGCCGGGGTGAATACGCGTACGGAGCCGGCTGTTGACACTCACCACGGGAATAAGCTCGTCGGAAGGAACAAACTGACGAATAAAGGTGCCTTCACCGGGCGTCTGAGCCGGAAAAAATTCATTCAGCTGCTGCACCCCGTCATTATTCAGGTCAATCCAAACATAATTACCCAGCTCCGGGCCGACCTCAATAAAGGTCTCCTGAAGGAGCGGTTTGCTTTCGGTGCCTCCTTCATATTGCCACTGCATCTGAAGCCAGTCCGAAGGCGCGGTATAATCTGCGGTGGTTTGAAACAATAGCGAGCGCGAAAGGGCCGCATCCCCCTCAGCTTCAAATCCCGGCCTGAATGTTTTTTCACGATAGATGCCGCCTGCGCTTATTTGAAGCCGCTCATGCCCTCTGTAGCTTGTCCGGATTTCGGCTGTGCGCGTTTCCGATTCTGAGACATACCTGCCGTTCCGAACCGTATCGTCTGCCCGCCAGCCTGCCGCAACGCTTAGCTCAATTTGCTCGGTCAGCCCGGCCCTGATGCCCGGAATCAGTTCCGCAAAACGAAAAGATGTGGGGTCAAGAGAATCCGCGCCTGAAAGTCGCTGCGTGCGAACCTCCGCTTCGGAATCAAGGCCGGGCGTGAGCTGCACCCCCGCGAGACTAAAGGAGTAATCAACACGTCCTCGTTGACGCAGCCATTCACTTTCTCTGTTGTCGGTGAAGTATGAAGTACGCACATAATCTGCATCCTGATTCCAGCCGATGGCTCCGGGTTCATTCGTGTTAATGCGGATGAACCCCCGGGTGCTTTCGAGGTCGGCCCGTTCGAGGTGTCCGCCTCCGGTGCGCATGACCGAAAAATCACTCAAGGCCAGGTTGACCTCTGCATCGGTCAGGGTTTCCTGATTATCGGGTGACGGCCTCAGGTTCCAGATACGATCGAACTCCACGTCCCGCGTGCGGTCGAAATAGCGAAAATCCCGCTGTGTATGCCTGCGCCTGATTACAGCCGACATCTCCCCTATTCGTGTCTCAACCGGCTTCAGCTGCATGCCGGCCAGATAAGCCATGCCCTGACTCCGGGTCTCCGAATCGTTGCTGAAACGGTTTACATCAACCTCATTAAAGGCCGACTCCCCGAAAATCTCAAGATGCCTGCTTAGTGCATACCGGCTTCGGACGGCGAGCATCCGCTGCTGCTGCGGGGCCGGAATCGTTCGAAACGGTTCATAAGACCCCTGACCCGGCCCGACCCATTCATAGACGATGCCGTTAATGGTGCTCTCGGCCCTTCGGTAGGAGCCGCCTCCGGCGTCAACCCTGCTGAAACGTACCCGCCATACCGCACTGGAGTCATCCGGCGCTGCACGGAAAATGGTAAATGTTTGTCCCTGAAAGGTGGTGTCGGCCCGGGCGTAAAGAATGAAATCGGCGTTACGCCGAAAACCGACCGAATCGGCCCCGGATATCACGGCCTGATCGACATCGGCTCCGGCTTCCCTTAAAATCCGGCGCTCCTCATCCGTGAGACCGAATTCGGACGCCAGCTCCCGGCTGTCGGATTCCTGAATTACGGTTGCACCCACCGACAACCTGCCTCCCATCAGCTCATCATGGTCGGCTTCGGCCGTAAGCAGCGTACGGTTATACTCCTCGGTTACGTACTGAAAATCCACCGTAATCCGGCTGTTATCGGAAATCATTCTGCGATTGGTGAAGGTCACCTCCCCGAGGGCGTAGTCGATGATATAATCGTTTTCCTCCCCTCTGGTAAGCTGCTGACCGTTGAGATACACCCGTTCGGTACCGGCCAGCACGATGATGAAGGTTTCACCCTGCGAACCCGTGAGCCGGTACGGCCCCTGAACCCCATTGCGTCCGCTGAAATTCATTGAACGGAACCGGCCTCTGACCACCGAAGCCGAAGCCTGATAGGCACCCGCACTTCCTAAATCGGCCTGCACATCAATACCCTGAAGACGGCGTTCGATTTGGGCAAATTCGCTGCTGCGAAGGCTTACATCCACATCACCAAGCTGCAGCATTCCCCTTTCGTGCATCAGGCGGATATACACCTGATCAAATTCCCGCAGATTCTGCGTGCTTCCATCGGGTTGTATGGGCGTATTCTGATCGGTAAGCGAAGCTACCACTTCAATATCATCGGTAATCTGCCCGCTCAGCTCGAACCGAAGCCCGCTCTCCAGCGATGCGTCCTGATTCGTTCCCACCGTAATGCCCCGGCTGATGCTTCCGCTTCGCTGAAGCCGGGAACTTCCAAACAAATCACGGCCCTCTGTTCTGCGGCCGATCAAAACGCCCTCCGGCAGAACGGTGGTGGTGTCGTCTTCGGCAATGAGTTCATCGGCCGGCCGCAGCATGCGCTCGTAATAATTAAGCCGAAGCCCGACCGGAAGCCTTCGGTAGCGAACTAAGATTTCGGTGGCTGAGTCGCTGCGGAGCCAGTTGTTATTTTGAATGATGATGTCGCCCGTTTCCGCGTCGTATGACCAGTTATCCTCAGATTCAACCTTGCGGCCTGCTGTTTCAAGGGTGATGGAGGCCGGAATGACCCAGGTGTCCAAAAAAAAGCGTTCGGCCCCGGCTTCAACGGTAAGCGTTTTGGTAAGAAGCTGTTGATTCGGTTGGCCGGATACGGATTCGAAGACGAAGGGCAGCATCACAAAAATCGTCAGAATATAAACCGTAAGCAGTTTCAGCCTGCGGAATACTTCAAAAGCAAAGGTGTGATGTGAAGCCTGTTTCATCCGTCACTCAGCTGCGGCTTCTGGAACTCGGTACGGATCGGCAGACAAAAAAGTCGCATCATATAAATCATACAGGCCTGCTGAAGAATGAACAGCGGCTTTTAGTTGAGCTATGGAAGATGGGTTCCGGCAGTTCTTAATATACAAATTCAGCCGGGATGCGCGCGTGCTCCCGGATTCAAATCTAATCCGGTGTACCCGACAGCTGTTCAGCTTGTTCCCAAAATACAGGTCTTATCTTGTAATCTTCGCAGCCAGACAAAAAAAAGGCACAGAACTGAAACAGCCTGTGCCTTTAAAAGGGATGCTACCGGTAAGGAAATTACTCTTCCTTAACTACCCAGAATTTAATATGACCTTTGATATCGTGGTGCAGATCAATAGTTGCGCTAAACTCGCCCAGATGTTTTACATCGGAATCGAGGTTGATTTTTCTGCGGTCGATATCGAAGCCTTTTTCTGTAAGCATATCGGCCAGATTCTGGTTGGTAACCGTTCCGAACAGCTTTCCGTCTTCACCGGCTTTGGCTGTAACGGTAAGGGTAACGTTCTGAAGCTGAGATGCAAGCTCTTCGGCCTGGGCAATCGTGGCTTCCGCTTTACGGGATTTCTGACGTGTTTCTTCTTCAGCAGCGCGGATGGCGCCCGGTGTGGCAAAAACAGCAAGTCCCTGAGGTACCAGAAAATTACGGCCGAAACCGTCCTTGACGGTCACGATTTCACCAGCCGAACCCAGTTTTTCAACATCTTGTTTCAAGATAAGTTTCATGACAGAGAGGAGGTTAAATTAACGTAAGTTTTCTGCTACAAAGCCCAGAAGAGCCATTTGACGCGCACGTTTAATGGCACGGGAAAGCTGACGCTGAAAACGCGCGCTTGTGCCGGTTACGCGGCGGGGAAGAATTTTACCCTGATCGTTGATAAAACGCTTGAGGGTTTCTACATCTTTATAGTCGATGTATTCGATACCTGCTTTGGTGAATTTACACTCTTTGGTGCGCAGGTTTCCTTTTTTGGGGTGTTGCGGATTCTTAAGCATACGTACTATGTAATTTTAAAGTGGTTTGGCCGGATTAATTGTCGGAATCTTTGTCATCGTCTTCTTCAACAACTTCCGGGAATACTTCGGGAACGGCTCCCTTGCGCTGCAGCTCGCGGTGACGCATCATTTTGTTATCATACTTGATGGTCATAAAACGAATCACGTCGTCGTCGATCGTCTGCATCCGCTCAAGCCGGGCAATAACTTCGGCCGGGGCGTTGAAATACACATTTACATAGTAACCGCTGCGTTTGCCGTCTATTTCGTAGGCAAGACGCTGGATGCCCCATTCATTGACCTCGTCGATCTCGCATTCGTTTTCCTTGAGGAAATCGACATACTTTTGAACGGTAGCTTTTATTTGTTCTTCATCAATAACAGCGTTAATGACGAAGAGCTGCTCATAATAATTTTTTTTCATTGCGTACCTTCGGGTGTTTATAAAAAAACAGCCACGGGACGTTCCCGTGGCAGGCAGATTTTCAATATAAGAAAATTAGTACCTGAATGCCATCACAAAAAACACTGCCGGACTTATTTCAGACAACCTCCCGGAAACTCATCTCCGGTCGAACCGCAGCTCCTGACCTCCCTGATGAAGCACCACCGCGGTTACTTTTCCGTCCTCATTCCGCTGAAACTGGAGCGTGGCTACCACAACCTCATAAAAAAACCGGTCGTTACCCTCGGGAAAAACCTCCGCGGCAGGCTGACCCGATAAACGTGCCGACAAGTATCCCTCGCGGGCTTCGATGGTGTAGGAAAGCCCCATATCCGAGTCGTACCCGCCCTCATATTCGGCCAGTTCCTCACGGCTCATCTCCACCTTCTGAGGCCCTTCCGGCATCTCATCAATCTGTTCAAACCGGTACTCTCCCCCGGCCTGACGCAACATCAGGGCAATAGCACGGTCATCCGACCACTCGAACTCAATTCCCGCGGCAACTTGCCGATTCCGGAACTTCAGCCCTTCTTCATGCTCCAGCGGAAGCGGGGGCTGGCCCTGAAGCTGACCTGTTATCATCCCGTTCCGTTCGGATATGGTCATCACACCGATATCCGGATGTCGATACAACCCGAGCAGTCCGGCAACAATATCCTCATCAAGCTCACCGGCTTCAGGCAGAGAATTCAGCTCGAAATCTTCATTAATAAGGTGCAGGGTGATGTCGCCCACATCGGAAACCGAATTGGTAAGCACCACCGCCGCCCGTCCGGTTACAGGGCTAAACCCGGCATAGCTTCGGAAGCCACCCGTACCGCCTCCGTGCCCGACTACGTGATCACTGCCGTCTTCAAGGGAATCGATGAACCATCCATAGGCAATCTTGTACCCGCCCGGCGTTTCAGCTCTGACCATGTGGCCCTCTTTCAATACCTCCCAGCGGTTTTCATCGTAATGCCCCGCATGGGCTTTCAGATAGCGCGCCATGTCGGAAGCACTGCTGCGAAGCTCACCCAAACCGCGCAGATCATCGAAATGCCAGGCCGAAACCGGCTGTCCAAAAGCCGAGGGCCGTGCAAAACGTTCTTGCTGTTCGTCTGAAAGCACCCGCTTCGTATCATCCATTTCCAGCGGCCCGGTTATGTACTGCCTTACAAGATCATCGTATGGGACACCCGTAATCTCTCCGGCAGCGTATCCCAGCAACATGTATGCAAAATTGGAATACTCCATCGCTTCACCCGGTTCCCGCTCCGGCTGCACGTCCCCGGCGAAAGCAAGCAGCAGCCGGGTTGAATAATCCTTATAGGGATCGCCGGAATCTGCCGGCTCCATATTACCCGGAAGCCGCGGCAGGCCCGAATGGTGGGTCATCATATGCTCCAGGGTGATGGGGGTGTCGCCGGTCTCCGGTAGCTGAAGGCCGTGTTCTCCCATCAGCTCGTTAAAGGGAGTGTCGGAGTCGAAGCCGTAGGTTTCGGCCAGCATCAGATAAAGCGAAGCCGTAAACGTTTTGGTGATAGAGCCGATCTCATACAGCGTATGCTCATCGGCGCGTCGCTCGGTTTCGGGATCGGCGTAACCGTAATTATAAAAGGTGACGCCGCCCTTCCCGTCAATCACTGCGATGCTAAGAGAAGGTATCTGCTCCAGCTCCATACGCTGCTGTAAATAGCGATCCAGATTATCCTGCTGCGCGGCAACCGCAAGCTGAAAACCTGAGCACAGTGCCACAACGAATAAGAATATCAGGCTGAAAATTTTCATAGATCTTTAGTTAAATATTTTGAATAGAAAGGGTTAACACAGCCGGACATTTTCTTTATTTCAGTAAACCATAGTCCGACCAAAACAAAAAAATAGCTGAGCAACATACGCGTCTCAGCGCAAAGGGTTCAGTTGGTTTTGTATATTTTTTTCGGCGTGATGCGTGGGTGAAATCAGCGGTTTGCTTGTTGCCCACTTATGGCCATCCCCCTGAATCCGCCTTAAAAGCTGGACTTTTAAGATCTGTTATTTTAATTACTTACGTGGCTTTTTGAAACTATAGCGTTTCCAAAAAGATGAATTGTCGATGAAGGCTGCTGTGAAGCAAATTAAAAAAAATCCAAAACCTTAATTTTACTCGTAATCCCTTACCGCCCCGTATTTTCCCCCTTTGACAAGGGCGCAGGGATATGTACTCCAATGACTTACAGGAATTAAAAAAGGGAACCCGGTATATGACCGGATTCCCTTTATAAGCTGCTAAGGATATTAATGAAGCTGAGTGCTGTCTTTTATTTGACGAGCATCATTTTGCGGGTTTTGACCGTGCTTCCGGCTTCGAGGCGATAGATGTACATTCCGCTGGAGAGTGAGGAAGCGTCAAAATTAACGGTGTGCACACCGGCCGCGACCGAGCCGTTTACCAGCGTAGCCACGCGCTGTCCCAGCATGTTGAAGACGTCAAGGCGAACCTCGGTGGCTTCGGGCAGGGCATACTCAATCTGCGTGGTCGGGTTGAACGGATTCGGGTAGTTCTGCTTCAGAGCCAGCTCGGCGGGCAGTTCGTTACCGATAGATGTGGTTACACCCGGAATGATGGTGAGGGTGAAGCGTGGTGTCAGATCCTCGGATTCCAGGTAAGCCACAGATGGCCGTGAAACTTCATCAATCGTTGATTTGCCCAGTTCAACAGACTCAGCCTGAAACTGAATTTGCTGATCTTCTGCAAGATTGAAGCTGTTTCCGGTTTCATGGTCGGTAAGCGTGATTTGCCAGTCCGACGGGAAGTTATCAAACGCTTCCACGTTTATGGTGAAATCACTGTCTGTTCCCCAGGCATTCAAATAGACCGGCACACTTATCTCTTCGTCGAGATTAAAAGGCAGGGAGCGGCGCACCAGCTGTGCATCTTCACCACTGCGCTGTCCGCCTACGGAGAGGGCCACATTCGGTACAGAAAGGGGCATAAACTTGCTGGCGTCAAAACGATCCCATCCGGTTGCAGCATCTTCATGGAAGTACACGATCGCGTTGGGGTCGTTAAGCTCAAGCTCACCAGCAGAACCGCTGAGACTCAAAACCAGCTTACGGGTCTGTGCAGGGGTGGTCGGGCGGGGTGAACCGGTTTGTTCCAGAATGGTCAGGAATTCTGCCGGGGTATCAGGGTTGTTTTCAAAAATACCGCCCTGCGCAGGATTTAGCTCGGTCACTTGTACCCAGTTTCCGCCTGTTCCTCCGGTGAAGGTTTGCACAAACGTTTGTACATCTCCGTTAACACCCCAGTTCCCAAAATCGGCCAGGGATAATACATCCGCATAGGGGTTGCCGAAGGTGTTGATATTATTGGTTGTAAACAGATCATTATTAATAGCAGCAACCAGTATCGGATCATCACTGTAAGGTTCCGGAATAAATGGCGGGTTTCCATTCATAGCATGGAGCTGAATCGTTTGCGGGCCGGTAAAAGGCTCGCCCACCTGAATCAGGTCCATCGGAAGTTTTTTATCGTCAAAGGGTAAATCTTCCTCATCTCGCCCTTGGCCGTCATAAAGAAACCACAGGAATCCGAGTCCTCCCGGTGAAACGCGCTCAATATCGTCCGGGATAGCCCATCCGTTCACAATGCGCGGAATTGGGGGATCTCCGTCAGGGTCGCCTGCAAAATCTGTTTCAATACCGGTGTACTGTACATAGAGGTTCGGAATAGTGTTAGGATTTCCTTCCCAGGTACCACCCGGAATACCCTGCACAAAGTTCTGTGCTGCAAGGTTCCGTATAGAATTCGTTGTGTTCGAGGAAAGCAGATACCAGCCTTTTCCGTCATCAATCGTAGTATAACGGAAAGGCACAACAAAACTTTCAGATTCGGTGAATGTGAAGTCACCGCTTCCGATGTTGTTCTCCGGAAATACGCCGCCGTAGCCTTCGTTGGAGTGGAAGCCGTCGTCGTTTGTTGGATTCAGGTAAACGGCCACAAAATCCAGTTCGGTAACCGGGCGGCCGTCTTCAAACAGATCGTTGAGATCAAAACTGAACGTAAAGGTCTCATCACCAGAGGATGACAACGTTGAATTCACTTCACTTCTGAACA
>PXDL01000072.1 GCA_003566395.1 Balneolia bacterium
ACCTACCTGAGTACGTTTCAATAAATCAAATTTAATCATGATCGCAGCCAATTATACCGAACTATGAACCCGCCTGAAGGAGTATTTCGACCGCGTGGAAGCAAATAACGAGACACTAATCGTAAAGCGTGGTTCCGGCGATGGCGCCGTTATAATCTCTATGAAAGAATATAACTCGCTGATGGAAACCGTTCATTTACTGAAATCCCTGACAAATGCTGCCGGAATGTATGAGTCTTTAGAGCAAATGAAAGGCGGTGATGTGCACCATGTGGACAGCGATGATTATCTCCGGGAATAAAAAAATCGTATTTACAAAAAATGCGTGGGAGGGTTACACATGATGACAGGAAAACGACAATAAAATACTTGGTAAGATAAATAAACTCATAAAAAAGATTATGCGTGAGTCATTTTCCGGATTAGGAAAAACCGGAACCTTCGAATTATTTGAGTTCAAAAAAGTCAAAGTTTGACGAGGTAATAATCTATACGTATCTTATTTAAAGTAGTACGTATTTATCTGAAATAGAAAAATCATGAAAGAAAAACTCACCCTGAGTATTGATAAAGAAGTAATTTCGAAATCCAAGAGCTATGCGTGGCAAAACAACAAGAGTATATCTTCACTGGTTGAGGAATATCTTGACAAGCTTACGTATAGCGAAACAGACTGGAAACCACGAAAAAGCTCTGTAGTAGAACAATTAAGCGGCTCAGCAAATTGGCCGTATGGCGACGAAAAAACCTACAAGGATGTTATCAGAGAAGAGAGGTTGAAAAAATATGGAGTTCAGAAAAGTTCTGATTGATACGAATGTATGTCTTGATGTAATGACCGGGAGAGAACCTTATTACACAGCGTCTGCTCAGGTGTTGCAAGCGGCTGAAACCGGAAGAATCACCGCTCTTGTTTCTGCCGACTCGTTTTCAACTATGTATAATGTGATAGCCCGGCTGTCGGGCCACAGCGTTGCTATACGAAATATCCGGCTTATATACGGAATCACGGTTACAGGCAGCATTTCATCTTCTACGGTTGAATCTGCAATCCATGCATCATGGCCTGATTTTGAAGATGCTTTACAATATTTTTGTGCCGTTGAGAATGGGTGTGATGCCGTAATAACAAGAGATGCAACAGGTTTTAAACGTGCATCGGTTCCGGTATTTACCCCCGAAATGTTTGTAAGTTTGATGAAGTGAAGGCTTTGTAATACCGGCCACAAGACATTTAACCCGAATTATTCACGAAATGATAGAATATACGGTCCTATTAATTGATTAATATCAGTATATAGAAAATACACGTTACCCCAAATTTGGGTGTGCTATAGAACGGCGAATTTTTGCCGCTGACGTCGTTGAAGCTGGAAAAGTGTGCTCAAGGTACATTAGTACCCTTCCGCTCACTTTTTCACCTTCGCCTTGTCAGCGAAAAAAAATTCTTGGTGAATAATCCGGGTTAAACATAGTCAACGCCTTCCACAATTATTTATGAAAAAAATAACCACCCAACCAAACGCCGGTTGAATCCATGCTCCTAAACATCTCCAATCACCCTTCCACCGAATGGCACGAAACTCAGCTGCGCGCGGCACGGGAGCTGTTTGGTTCCGTTACCGACCTTACTCACCCCGAAATTGATCCGGAAGCTGAATCTGACGCGGTGCTTCAGATTGTTGAGGAGTTTTACTTAAAAGTCCGGGAAACAGATCCTGCTGCAGTACACCTGATGGGCGAGCATACGTTTTGCCATGCGCTCATCCCCAAACTGCAGAAAGCCGGCTATCCGGTCTGGTGCAGCACCACGCGCCGTACGGTCAGAAAAGTTAGTGAAACCGAAGTGCGGCGAACGTTTGAGTTTGTGCGTTTTCGCAGGTATGTCGGCTGATGTGTGCTGATTTTACTATCTTGAATTGTGTTGAATCTGTATTTATAAACAAGCTGTATTATGACTTTGCCCGTGAAAATACACAATGAGTCCTGGATCGATGAAAATACAAGTGTTGACTCTGCACTCATGAAATATTACATCGAAACCATTGTAAAGCAGTACACCCCCAAAAGGGTTTTTGTGATCGGGTCTGTGGCGGCAGGTACGGCTAATCAATTTTCCGATATCGATTTTGTAGTAGAAGCCGACGGCTTTATCGATGTTGATGCCGTTGTAGGTGCAATAGATATTATCCCTTACCGACACATAAGCGAGCCTATGCGGGAAGAGCTGCAACAAAAAGGAGTCCTTGTCTATGAAAAACTATAAGGAGCGGTTGAACAGGTATCTGCAGGATTTAGAAAAAAGCATTCTAAACCTGGATGACTCTCTGAAGATAGAGAACCCGAATGATATGATAGAAGACGCTATTATTAAGCGGTTTGAGCTTGCTTATGAACTTGCGTGGAAAACCCTTAAAGCATATCCGGGGCATGAAGGCATTATTTGTACCAGCACCGGGGATTGCTTTAAACAAGCGAAGGCTACCGGTATAATTTCGGATGAACCTGCATGGCTCTCCATGATAGAAACCCGAAATGTACTCGTCCACACTTACAGCGCGGAAAAGTCGAGAGAAATGATCCGGAAGATCAGGGAAGATCATGCTCCGGTTTTGAGAAATCTTCTCGAATTTTTTACATGAAACCAACCGCCACAAATCACCGCCGTGTATGAGTCAATCTAAACCCATCACCCTTGTCGCCACCATCGGCTCATCACCGGCCGTGCTGACGGAAGCCGTATATGCACTGCATCAGAAAAAAATGTGGCCGGTTACAGAGATTGAAATTATTACTACAAATCACGGAGCAGGCAAAATCAAGGAGGGTTTGTATGGCAGCGGAGGAAACTGGATAAACCTGTGTCGCGAGCTCGGTATCGATCCGTTTTCGATAAAAATTCCCACTTTGCATGAGCTTAAGCCTGTAATTGATGAATCCGGCACCCCGCTGGAAGATATACGCAACCGGAAAGAAGATCAGGTGATGGCCGCTCATATCCAGCAGGTAATCCGCCGGCACACGCTTAATCAGGAAAAACGCGTTTTTGCCCTGCTTTCCGGCGGCCGCAAAACCATGAGTTCGCACCTGATGTCGGCCATGCAGCTGTTCAGCAGAAGAGACGACCGGCTGCTCCATATTTTGGTTTCCGAGCCGTTTGAGGACATCCGTGAGTTCTACTTTCCTTCAAAAAAAAGCCGAAAACTACAGCGCAAAACTGTTGACGGTACCATAATCGGGGAATACGATGCCAAAGATGCCCAAATCGATCTGATAGACATTCCGTTTATCCGGCTGCGACCGTACCTCGAAAACCGAATTTCTTATGCCAAGCCCTTCGACGCCTTAATTGCCGAAGCTGATGAAAAGTTGCTGACCAGTGAATCTTTCCCGGTACGCAGCCTTGAAGTAGCATTCGACGGAAAGAAGAGCTGTCTGTACATAAACGGCAGGGAGCATGCCTGCAAACTGGAACCGCGGCATCTCAGTATCATGGCGTTCCTTATCTGGATGAATAAAAAGCAGCAGGCTCCCATGGATGTAACCTGGAAAATGGTGGTCAACGATCCGGAGTACCGAAAAGCCCTGCATTGCTTTTACATGCATGCCCGGAAAAAAATCCGGCGCGGCGTTTTTAAAACTATTCAGGATTCGGACTCTAAAGATATAATTAACGATGATCCCTGGTACGATCAGGGATACTGGAAACTCGGCGAAAACTATACATTTAACACATTCAGCAGAGCACGGAGTGAGCTGAGAAATAAACTCCGGTCTTTTTTACAAAACGCAGAGACGCTCTCCGGAATTAACGATACGCACCTTTTGTACTTCGACGACAGCGGGCCGGCTGCGGAAAAAGTAAACCGGGTACCGGTGCCGCCGGAAAACTGTACCATAACCGGGCTGCACGACAGGGACGCGGAATTATTGGGCCTGGATACGCAAGGCTCTTAATCCCGGCATCAGGAGAATTGCGGCGGCATGGGTAACGCTCCGTAATGTTACTATCGGTTCATGGCAAAGCGGGAGCTCCGATATTTGACTCAGGTTAACATCAACTGAATCAAAAAAGGAGACTTCGCCATGACATCTCAACTTACCATTACCAACCACGCCCGTCTTCGCAGCGCTCAGCGCGGCATTACCTCAGGCCAGATGCTGCTGGCTATTCGTTACGGAAAGCTGATACATCGTCAGGGTATGCGCTTTTACTTTCTCAGAGGCAAAGACATGCCGCCCTGGGTGGACCCGCATTCGCTGGGCCGGATGAAAAACCTGATGGTGGTAACCCCGTCGGACAGCCCGGATGTGGTGATTACCGTGTACAGGAACGTGAAAGGCCTGAAGCGGGTGAAACGCAAACCGGTACATCTGTTATGATACGACCTGACTACATACCGCCATCCCTGCTGGTAGAGGGCATTTTTTGCAGCCGCAGGCTGTGGCTCAAGGCTCATCATGTGGAAATCTTCGAAGAGGTGATGCAGCTCGGCAGAGCCAAAACCCTGAAGCACCACATGCGCGGGCTTACCCTCGACGATTCGGGATGGGTGTACGAAGCCCGGCTGCCTTCAGGCTCGCGTATCGATGCCTGGATACCCGAAGACAGCCTCGGTGTGGAGTTCAAGTCCGGCGCGCCTCACCCCACCCATTTATATCAGGTGTGGGCTATACGGCAGGAACTGGACCAGCTTTGTGTGAAAGATGCCGAGCTTCATATCTGGTACACGCCCGAATACGCAGGGCAGGCCGGGCAGCTGGCCGAATCTTTCGGGCTGGACCACGGAGAACTGGATCACGGAATCTATGCCGTCTGCGCCGATTCGGACGACCCCGACATTCTGCTGAAGCTTGAGCGCAACGCTTCAGTACTGCTGGGCGAACTTGAAACCGGTGCTATTCCCGGTGTAAAAGACCCGGCATCGCCGTCTTGCCGACGGTGTGCATACCAGGCGTTCTGCTTTTGCTGAACGCAGGGACAAGCCGGCGGGCGGAGGCGGATCTGTTGTCCTTTTCCGGTCCGTCCGCCGGTTATTATTTATGAATCTGATATCCATCCATAAACTATCCGCATAAACCGACATCCGCTATGCCTAAATCAGCCTTCTATATTTTTCAACCGGTGGTGCTTAAGCGTAAAGATCACACCCTGGGACTAATTCCCTACGGCAAGGAAGACCGGGATCCGCTGCCGGGTGAGAAAATTGCCAGGGAACTGGCCGAGGAGTTTCCCCTGCCGGAAGAAGACGCCTGGTGGACCGGCACGCCGCGCTATGTGCCGGTGGAGCGTATCGACAGCATTCACGCCTACAGTTCCGTTCGGCTCAATACGGCCCTGCTGGGTTTTCTGGCCGAAAAACACATCCCGCTGCACACCTATAATTATTTCGGCGGCTACAGCGGCACCTACTGGCCCAAAGAGCCTATACCTAACGGGCGCATACAGCAGGCACAATTCATGCATTATGCCGAACCCGGAAAAAGGCTTCAACTGGCTGCGGAGCTGCTGCGCGGGGCGTTTCATAATATGCACAGCGCCATTAGCCGGGAAGAGCGGCGGGCCGGTGCCTACAGCGATCTGCTGGAAGACTGGAAACTCCAGGTTTCATTGCTGGAAGAAGCCGGTTCAATCGACACCCTGCTGGGTATCGAAGGCAGCGTGAGGAGGGTCTATTACGAATTTCTGGACCGGCGGCTAACTCCCGAATTCCGGATGGAAACGCGAACTTACCATCCGCCTAACAACCCGGTAAACGCTCTTATTTCCTATCTGAACAGTATGCTTTATGCGGCCATCATCAGCGAATTGTATCGTACGCAGCTTAATCCGTTGGTGGGTTTTCTTCATCAGCCGGGCCGCAAACGGTTTCCGCTGGCCTGGGACCTGGCCGAAATTTTCCGGCCGCTGATGGTGGAGGGCCTGGTGATAAGTTTGTTGAATAAAAAGCAGATCAAGGCCGATGATTTTGAAGACTCCCTGAACGGTTGCATGCTTAACAAGGAGGGGCGGGTGAAGGTGATCCGGGCCTTTGAGCATCAGCTGGCCAAAACAATAAAACACCGGGAGCTGGGCCGCTCGGTAAGCTACCGCCGGTTGCTAAGGCTGGAAGGGTATAAACTGGTTAAACATCTGCTTGGAGACAAAGACTATGTATCATTCCGGATATGGTGGTGAAGACATGCATGTAATCGTAACCTACGATGTGCACCGCACCCGGTGTGCCAAAGTAATGAAGTACCTGCGGCAGTGGCTGGAACATCGTCAGCGTTCGGTTTTTGCCGGTTTCCTTACCGAGAGTCAGACCGAAATAATGTACGAGGGACTGCTCGACCTTATCAATACCAACT
The DNA here is from genome assembly GCA_003566395.1 of Balneolia bacterium. Taxonomy (GTDB): domain Bacteria; phylum Bacteroidota; class Rhodothermia; order Balneolales; family Cyclonatronaceae; genus Cyclonatronum. Next base: position 6,352 of record PXDL01000072.1, read on the forward strand.
ACGACAGCGTAATCGTGTTTCAGTCTAACCGGGCCAACCAGGTAAGCGAATGGAATACTGCGGCGGCTGTACAGATGAGAAGGGAGGGGGTGTTGTCTCATTTGAACAACGATCCGGGTTTGAAAAGACCGAAACCCCGTAAAAAGCCGAAGCGCTCGCTGCGCTTTACCCGAAAGAAGAAGCGCGTGTGAGGAGTGCAAAAAGCGCCCTGAACGTATGCTCCCGCTGCACGTTACAAAAAGCGAGGTAACAGTAAAGCATGAATACCCGGTTAACTGCGCATCAGAAGCAGGTATTTGAAAAAATCAAGGCGTTTACAACTGCATCCGGGGCACATGTGTTTGTTCTCAAAGGTTTTGCAGGTACAGGCAAGACCTTTCTGTTACGTGCCATCACCGATGAACTGGGAAGGCAGAAACGCGCTTTTTTTCTGATGGCACCTACCGGCCGTGCGGCCCGCATGATATGCAGCAGAACCGGCCTCCCGGCGGCTACCATCCATCGCAGTATTTATCGTTTTCAAAAAGAAGGGCTGGATAACCGTGAGATGTACCGGGTTGAGTATCTTCTTGCTGAAAACAATGATCCCGATGATGCTGTTTATATTATAGATGAAGCATCCATGATAGCTGATCTTTCGGGAAGACAGGAAATGTTACGGTTCGGAAGCGGTCAGTTGCTGTCGGATTTAATCCAATATGTTTTGCCGAAACAGACCCGGCGTAAAATCATTTTTTGTGGAGATACGGCCCAGCTTCCTCCGGTGGGTATGGATCGCAGTCCGGCTTTGGATGCGGCCCGGCTTTCTTCTCGTTTTGGCTTGCGGTGTGAAACGGCCTGCCTGTCTCAGGTACTGCGGCAGCAGCAGGGCAATTCGGTTCTGAGGCTTGCAACCGAACTTCGTAACCAGCTCTCCAAAGCCGTTCCTGAGCAGGTGTACATCGGTGCCGACGGGCTACAGGTGGGAGAAATGCCCGAACCTCAACTTCAGACCGAATATGCCATCCTGATCCGTAAACAGCTCTTTCCGGATATGATCTGGATTTGCCATTCGAACAGGGCGGCTCAGGCGGTAAATGAGAATATGAGAGGGCGGCTTGGGTTCATGAAAAACAGCGTTGAGGATAATGAACTTCTGATGGTGTCTCAGAACAACTATGCCAACGAAATGCTGTTGATGAACGGAGACCATGTGCGGGTACGAGCCGCCTCGGACCGTACAGAATCGTTTGAAGTGGTGTTTCGCTACAGAGGGGGCGAAGTAGTGCAAAAAAAACTTGTTTTTCGGGATGTAAGCCTCATCCACCCGTCGGCCCCGGATAAACTCATCGGTGTGAAACTGCTGGAAAACAGCCTCAGGGAACCTGATATCGGCAAACTTAGAGCGGCCCTGTTTGTCCTTTGCCGGAACCAATACAAAACCTCAGGTATGCCCACCGATTTTGAAAGCTTTAAGCATACCAATCCCTATATCCGGGCGCTATTTGCACGCTATGGATACGCTATTACGTGCCATAAGGCGCAGGGGGGCGAATGGAGGAAGGTAATAGCCGATTTCAACCATTGTGCCGGGGTCCTTACGCAGGCGTTCTTGCGCTGGGCCTACACCGCTGTTTCCCGGGCGGAACAGCAGCTTTGGGTTGTTCATCCTGTTAGTGCAGATGCCCTATCGGGCTTTGTCGTACATCAGATATCCCTGTTACAGCGGGTGCGTGTATCGGTGCCTCCGGAACACCTGCCGGAGCCGGAAGCCGATGCCCCGGAGGTATTTCATCGATTTCCCTTCCTGGTAAGGGTTCAAAACATATTAACCGAAACGGCCGGAAGGCTGGGGATACAGCTGCATATCGAATATGAGATATACCGGATTCGGATAGCGGCACGCGGTGATACAATGACGTGCCGCTGGGAGCTCCATTACAACAACCACGCCCTGCAGCCCGAACCGCAACACGTAACGGCAACGCATTCGCAGGCGTTTATTTGGGCGGAAAAACTTACCCGTGCCCTGTGCAATCCTTCCGGCGAAGCCGAAATCCGGCTGCCGGAGGAACCATTTCGTCTGCGTATGTTTATGCTGCTCAAACAGTGTTGCGTGCAGGCCGGAATACGCATTTCGGGGCTTATTGAAGATGACGGCTGCGACACCTGGCTGCTGGAAACCGACAAGCCGGGGGCTGAATTGGCTTGTTACTACGACAGCTCCAAACGATTTACCACCGTTGAACCGGCATCGGTCTGGGGAGGACGGGATAAGAAACTTGTAGCGCTTACCCGGATGTTGTCTAACCGAACGTCTGTTTTCATGCCCGTGAAAAAGAAAAGAGATCCCGTTTTTTTAATTTGAACCGGTAACCACGCCACCCTAACACATTTGAAAAGGGCCTTCAGAAGCAACAGGCGAAAGGTAATCTGTCAACCTCCCAAAAAAAGAGACAAAATCTGCGGACCCAAAAATCCGAAATGTAAAAAACGGCCCTGAAGACAGATAATGCGCGATTTTTACATCTGTCAACCTCAAATCAGAAGAAGGATTCCTAAGTTATTGATTCTTATATTCGCAAGGGCTGGATTTCCCCCGTGAAGATTTTTTAACGGGAGATTGACAGATTTTCCCCCTCGAAATAGACAGGGACAGGCCTTGCATCCTGCACGGAAATGCCTATTTTAGGGATGAAGTTTGAACCCTCTCAATCGTACCTATGTGGAATTGTGACGAGCCTTCACCACAAGAGCGCTGGTGTACAGGTTATCTCTCAATCGTACCTATGTGGAATTGTGACAGCTCGGGGTTTGCACGTAATGTTTCACGCACTAAGCTCTCAATCGTACCTATGTGGAATTGTGACTTCGATAAACTTCTTGTATGCGTTGCGAATTGCATCCTCTCAATCGTACCTATGTGGAATTGTGACGACCTAATGTATTTAGGTATGCTCTTTTCTTTGTCATCTCTCAATCGTACCTATGTGGAATTGTGACCGCTCCATGTAGTGCATATTACATCCGCTTTCCCTACTCTCAATCGTACCTATGTGGAATTGTGACTCCGATATCGTCCGGTATTCAACGACCGGTTCCGGCCTC
>PXDL01000084.1 GCA_003566395.1 Balneolia bacterium
CGCTACATCTTTTAAATCGCTCAATCATTCTGTTAGACGCCTTGGCTTGTTTGTGAATCTCTTTGATTTAGCGATTTTTGAGATTTCCGTTTTGGCGACGTAGCGATCTGAATGCGGAGCAAACGAGACAGTATTATGAGTAGATCGGAAATCGATACGTCGCTACATCTTTTAAATCGTTCGATCAATCTGTTAGACGCCTTGGCCATTTTTTAATCTGTGTGATTTGGGGATTATGAGGATCGGTTTGAGTATCCCCGGCTTTTGAATAAATTCCGTGACGCTTTCCGCCGGGATATATTCCAAATACCGGCGTTTATCTCACGATCAAATCAGTCCGATGCCGACAACAGAACGATCACTCGAAATTTTCCTGAAGCAGCGCCTGAAGCAACCTCTTCCCGGATTTCAGGCTCAACGTGCGATGGGTCCGCGCCGCCCCGATAACTCGCTTACCCATGAGGTTCCTCCCCCTGAAGATTGCCGCAAAAATGCAGTAATGCTGCTGCTTTATCCCGATGACAAATCCCGTTCTCATCGTATAATCCTTACCGTGCGCTCCGATGCTCTGCCCAGTCATGCGGGAGAAATCAGCTGTCCGGGTGGCGGACTGGAACCCGGAGAAACACCCCTCGAAGCAGCTTACAGGGAAACCGATGAAGAAATCGGCATCCCGCGTGAGGCCATACGTTTTACCGGCACCTTGTCTCCGCTCTACATCCCGATAACCAATAATCTTATTTATCCGCACCTTGGTTTTCTGCACAGCAAACCCGGTTTCCGGATAAATCCCGATGAAGTCAGGGAAATTCTCACTCCTAAGATTAGCGATCTTGCGGCCGCCGACTATCTTAAAGAAGAGCAGTGGAAAATTCGTGAAAACGACCTGCATGTGCCCTACTGGAATATGTACGATATCCCAATTTGGGGAGCTACAGCCATGATTCTAAGCGAATTGATAGAGATTACAAAAAACCAAACTATTTAAAGGTTTGCCGTTGTCAACCTAATTAAATTAGGTTATATTTGGTTTTCGCAAATCAATTAGTGCCAAATAAGTTCAGTATAATTAATTCCATGGCTCAAAATCTGGATCAGATCGATATTCGTATATTGCATGAATTGCAAAAAAACGGACGGGCAAGGCGTAATAAACTCGCAGAAATCGTGGGTTTGTCGGTTCCTTCGGTTTCGGAACGAATGAAAAAACTGGAAGAAAAAAACCTCATCGAAGGGTATTATGCCGTTTTAAACCCGAGAAATTTCGGCTTCGATATCACCGCTTTCATTTTTGTTCAGGTTGATAACTCCTCCTTTTACAAAGATTTTGTTAAAGAGACTGAAAATGAATCGCAAGTTCTTGAATGCCATTCCATTACCGGTGACGGCTCGCACTTTCTTAAAATTCGCACCCGTAACACCGAGTCTCTCGAAAAACTCCTCTCAAAGATTCAGCGCATGCCTGGCGTCAAAAAAACGCGATCCAATATTGTACTCTCCACGTTCAAGGAATCCCGCGAACTGCCGCTGCAACCGCTGTCAGAATAAATCAAAAAGAACTCGACCTGAAATGCCGGCAAACAAATCGTCCGGATGCTCATCACCCGTATAACCTGGCTGTTTTTTTTGGCCCTCCTGGCTGTCCAACCGCTAAGGGCGGAGCAGGATATTGCTTTGCTGATTTCTCAGGATGAAGCCGAGCGATTCGCTGTTGAAGATACGGCAGCGCTCATCGAAGCCGGAATAAAAACGCTCTATATTGAAGGCCGGATTTCCCCTTCCCTGCTACAGCAACTTTCCGAATCCGGATTCGAACTTACAGGTGTGCTTCCGTTTCGCTATATGCATGGGCGGGCAGCAGACAGGCTGACCGGTGAAGCTGAAACCATTGCGGAATATTGGCTTAGCTATTTTCAGGACTCAGGGTATAAGGGTGAAATCATTCTCGGCATTCATCCCGATATTCAACATCCGGCCGTACAGGAGTTTTTCACCGAACTTTCGTCTGAGTTTCTGAGCCGCGATTCCGGGCTTGATTTGTTTCTCATATCGCGTCAACACGAGTTTGCGCCCGGCGAAGTGCAGCTTATACCCCAATGGAAGTCAACTCTGCCTCAGTTTTCGCGTCAGTTGCTACCCGCTGTTGAAGGCCCGAATGCTATTCGTATTCTGAGAGATATTTTCCGTGAAAACGAAGTATCCGGCCAAAAAAGCCTGATTATGGATTACTCGGATTTCCGACGCTACATGAACTACGAGCAGTGGCTTATTCCGATGCTCAACTCCGTAAACCGGGGAGAAACCGATGCCATTGCCGTACCGGCCCATCAGCCGGAATCTCCACCTGTAAGGCCCTCGGTGATTCTGCTTCTTGTACTCTGGCTGAGTTTCAGTATCAACTACCGTTTTAACCCGAATTATAACCAAACGGTTGTCAGGTATTTTCTGAGCCATGAGTTTATGGTTGACGACATCCTGAATCGCCGCATAATCATGCGTGTTTCCACCGTGGTGATGATGCTTCAGACCGCATTGCTGTGCGGCATTACGTTTTCCATCGGTATCACCGCCCTCACCGATACGCCGGGGCATCAGGCGCTCGGCTATTACTATTCTATGCTGGCCACCGACGCAGGGCTGTTCATGTTCTTTTTTATCGCGGGACTGCTTTTTTCTCTTATTTCCTGGCTTTGGCTGGTGGTTTGCTGTTTCCGGCAGGATATTCTGTCTCAGGCCGCCACCCTGATGCTCTGGCACATGCACCTGGCATTTCCGCTGGTTACACTGTTGGTAACTTTTGTGCTTGCAGGCCTGCCTTCATGGCTTACGGCCGGATTGATGGCAACTTTTGCGCTGTTCCAGCTTTCCGGTTTTTATATTGCCGCCGTACGTTTTGCACGTATGCCCACCTTTTCTCCGGGGCTACATTACCTCTTCACGATAGTACTCTACACGCTTTTTCTGGCCGGCCTCGGCTACAGTCTGTACGTTTACAGCGATTTTTATGATGTGATGCGGCTCGCCCTGAATATTTAAGCAGGCATCAAACTCAATCCAGCGATTTTCTTAGCCTGGCGGGCGGAAGCTTCATCTGCTCCCTGTATTTGGTGACGGTCCGTCGAGCTACTTTAAATCCTTCTTTTCGAAGCAATTCCATTAGTTTCTGATCACTGTACGGCTTGTCACCGGGTTCGTTTTCTATGATGCCGGCAAGAATATTTTTTACTTCAAGGTTGGAAACCTCTTCTCCGGATTCTGTGGTGATGCCTTCATTGAAGAAATACCGGAGTTCGTACACCCCAAAGGGCGTCTGTACATATTTACCGTTCACCACGCGTGAAATAGTAGATACATCAAGCTGCACACGTTCGGCTACGTCTTTGAGGATCATCGGACGAATAGATTTGCCCGATTTAAAGAAGGTTTCCTGAAGCGCCACAATAGTTTGCATTACCGCCATCAAGGTTTGCTGACGCTGGCGAAGCATTTCCATAAACCATTTGGCCGACTCAATCTTGCTTTTTATGAACACATGCGTCTCTTTCTGCTCTCTGGATTTCTTTTGCCGTTTTTCCATATCACGCAGCATTTGCTCATAGCTTCTTGAAACGACCAAATCGGGCATATTCCTGCGATTCATGCTGATGATAAAATCGCCTTCGTCGTCGCCTCCTTCTCCGGCCGGCTCGTACCGGACTTCAAAATCCGGGGTGATGTAGTTGTTAGCATCGGCCTCGGTCGACTCAAATGAACCCGGCTTGGGATCAAGCATTCTCAGGCATTCGTAGGCGTTTCGAAACTCATCCTCATCGATATCGAGTTTCTTCATAATCTTGCTGAAGTGTTTTTTTTCAAACTCACTCCAGGTGTATTTCAAAATAGCCAGGGCGGTTTGCAGGCCTTCGGTTTCCGGATCCAGCAGCTGCGCCTGAACTTCAAGGCATTCACGCAGATTCCGTGCGGCGATACCCGGCGGATCAAGCTGTTGAACCCGTTTAAGCACCGCCTCCACTTCTTCTTTGGTAACCGGAATGCCGTTCTGAAAAGCTATGCCGTCGGCTACAGACGTAATATCGCGGCGGAAATAGCCGTCATCATCAATCGAGCCGATAATTTGATCGGCGATGAGCTGCTCTTTTTCATCCAGGTCGAGCATAAGCACCTGTTGTTCGAGTTTCTCCAGCTGCGTTTCATGATAGGGAGTGGGAATACTCTGCCAGTCCGCGGCATTCTCGTTATAGGTAGTTTGTGAGCTGTATCCTTCGGTATTATCGGTGTGATAGGCTTCCCAGTCAACTTCAGGCTCGTCGGCCGGATCCTCACCCTGATTTTCCGTATCCGTGCCGGTCAGGTCTTCGGCTCCCGATTCCTGCTCCTCACCAAAGCCTGTGTCGTATTCATCTTCGAGCGCGGGGTTATTTTCCAGTTCCTCTTTAATCCGCTGCTCGATATGCTGGGACGACATTTGCAGCATTTTGACATACTGAATCTGCTGAGGCGAAAGCTTCTGCTGCTGCGACTGTTTCTGAAACTGTCCTTGTCGGGTTACTTGTGTAATCATCGGACCGCCTTTTCTTCACGAATACTTCGGCACCGGCGTATAAACTGTCCGTACCATTCGGTACCGTATTTACGGGTAAGAGCATCTTCGAGATATTCAGCCAGAAACGTACCCGTTTGGCGGGCATGGTCGCAGGCAGGACTGCACATTTCCGGTATATACTCGAAGTTAACGTAATCAATGTCGCCGGCTTCCAGTATGCGAAGCGGAAAAAGATGACAGCTTACGGGTTTAGGCCAGTTCATCCGGCCTTCATACATCGCTTTTTGAATTCCGCAAAGTGCCACTCCGGCGCTATCATAGGTTACAAATACACATTCGGCTCCGTCTGTACAAGCCAATTCGAGGTCCACACCTTCACCTTTAAACAAACCTTGTTGCTTTACAACTTCACGTGCTCTGGGCCGAAGCTCATCCTTAAGCAGTCTCCACGCCTTGTTGAGTACCGGAATTTCGGCTACATCCACCGGAGCTCCGGCATCACCCCTTACACAGCAAATGCCTTTGCATACACCGATATTACAGGCAAATCTGGCGGTTGCGATTTCATCGGATAAATAGACGTGTTCAACACAAAACATAACTGATGCGGGTGCGATTGCTTCCCGCCTTCACGGAAAACTGATTACTGTTTTATTAAAAATAAAGCGTTTAAAACCGGAGATTCACGTTCAGATGTAAGACAAACACAATACTTTTTTGAATTCCATAATCGTCTCTTCTTCTGAAAATACGGCCGAATCCGGTTCGGCGCTTACGGAATGAAATTACGAAATAAACCACTCAATCGTTGGAAAACGACCGACCTCATATGCATTTAAGTTTTATCATGATGATTTTGTTTTGAAACCTGACTACACTGCCCGGTGCGAAGAAAAACCTCCGGAAAAACAAAAGGCAGTGTGGTCAGACACTGCCTTTTAATAGGGGGTTTTATGATAGAATCAATTTAAAACGGATTCTCAGAGTTGGGCATCAAGCTGTTTTTTCAACGTGGCTTTTGGTACCGCGCCAACGATCTGATCAACAACTTCGCCGTTTTTAAAAATCAATAAAGCGGGAATGCTGCGAATCTGATATTTCATGGAAGTTTGAGGGTTATCATCAACATTCACTTTCCCGATTTTTGCCTTGCCTGCATACTCACCGGCAAGTTCTTCCACAACCGGGCCAATCGTCTTGCAGGGACCGCACCACTCGGCCCAAAAATCCACGAGTACCGGCGTATCGGATTTCAATACTTCTTGTTCAAAATTACTGTCGCTAAATGCTGTTGCTGTTTGTGTTGACATAATGATCTGATTTTGGGTTATAAACTCTGTAAACCCGGATTGAGTTCACAGATTAACATTATTTAAAAATAAAAATTTTAAAAAATATAACGATTTCTGATTACCCTAACGCAATTCGCCTGCAATTAGTTTTCCGTCTTTTCAAGCCTTACGCTTTCTTTGCCAAGGATTTTGCGCACCTCGGAAATCAGTTGTTCGGAAGGATCGACTACAAATTTACGCGCATTCATCCGCAGGTTTTTAGTATGCGGACTATTGATGCATAGCGAAACGCCGGCCTGCCCTTTGTGTTGCTCGCATAACTGAGCTATCGAGAGGATATCTTCATCAGAAATAACGTTGGTGTCTATGGTGAGGTTGAGACGAAGCCGCGCCTGATTTTTCTCGCGCATATTCTCAATACGGTCCACATTCCGGGCAATGATTTTCGGACTGCCCTGCCGGGTGTCTATTGAGCCCTCAACCACTACGATGTTATCATTCTGAATCAGATTCATGCATTTGTCATAGGTATCGGAAAAGGTGATAACTTCCACGCTGCCTTTGTCATCCTCCATGGTAGAGAAAGCGAAAGGCCGGCCTTTTTTGTCGCGCACCTGTTTCACCGAGGTGATGATACCGGCCGCCATAATCTGCGTACGGTCCTCCAGCCCGGCAAGCTCGGAAGGTGCCAGTGAATGGGAACAAAATAGCCGAATGTCATCGCGATAACGGTCGAGAGGGTGCCCGCTCAAATAAAACCCAATCAAATCCCGCTCGCCCTTCAACCGCTGAATGTTCGACCACGGACGTACTTCCCGGAGCTTCGGTTCGGCCATGTCGGTACCGTTCTCTCCCCCGCCGAACAAGCTAATTTGATTGCGGCTCTCTTCTTCTTCTTTGCGAATTGCGTACTGTATGGCATCGTCCAGGCTTTCCAGTAATTGAGCCCGGTTTTTGTGAAGCGTATCGAAAGCACCGGCCGTAATCAGGCTCTCCATGGTTTTCCGGTTGCAGGATTTCAAATCCACGCGGAAAGTGAAATCATACAGGCTCTTGTAGAGGCCGTTTTCCAAGCGCTCATTTACAAGGCTGTGCACCGCGTTTGTTCCCACGCCCTTAATGGCATCCATCCCGTACTGAATCCGGCCGTCTTTGACCACAAACTTCCCGGCCCCGGTATTGATGTTCGGCGGATCAACCGGGATTCCCAGCCCGTTGGCCTCCTCAATAAACTGCGACACTTTTTTGATGTCGCTCATATTGTGAGTCAGCACCGCGGCCATATATTCGGCCGTGTAGTTGGCTTTGAAATAAGCCGTTTGATAAGCAAGGACCGAATAGGCCGCCGAGTGGGATTTATTGAACCCGTAGCCGGCAAACATGGCCATCTTATCGAACACGTCTTTGGCTACTTTCTCGTCGTAACCGCGCTCTATCGACTGTTTAATAAACTTGGTTTCTTCGGGCGGAAGCAGTTCGGCCTTTTTCTTACCCATAATCCGCCTCAGAATATCCGCTTCACCAAGCGAATAGCCGCCCATTTTCTGGGCCACCTGCATAATCTGCTCCTGATAAATCATAATTCCGTAGGTCGGCTCCAGAATTTCACGAAGGTCCTCATGCGGATAGTCCACCTCTTCACGGCCATGCTTCCGATTTATATACAGGGGGATGAACTGCATGGGTCCCGGACGGTACAGCGCGTTCATCGCAATGAGATCATCAATAACCGTGGGCTTTAGTTCTCTGAGGTATTTGCGCATCCCGTCCGACTCAAACTGAAATGTGCCTACCGTTTCACCACGCTGATATAAGGCAAATGTGGCTTCATCATCAAGGGGGACGTCATCGAGATCGTATTCGCGCCCGTAATTTTCCTTCACAAAGCTAATGGCCGTTTTCAGGATTGAAAGCGTCCGAAGCCCCAGAAAGTCCATCTTGAGCAGCCCGCACATCTCTGCATTCGGTCCGTCGTACTGGGTGATGATATCTTTTTCTTTGGAGAGGGCAACCGGCACGTAATTTGAAACCTCCCCCGGGGCAATAATCACGCCCGCAGCGTGGATACCGGTCTGACGGGCGCATCCTTCCAGCACTTTGGCATACTTCATCATCTTGCGAATCTGATCATCCGGATGCTCAAAAAGGGAGGATATTTCCTCAGCCGTTTCCGGATTGTTCTGCGGATCGAGTACTTTCTTGAAAGTATCCACACCCGGCTTCTCCGGGAAAAGTTTGGAAATGCGATTTACTTCCTGAAGCGGCACGCCCAGCACCCGGCCCACATCACGCAGGGAAGTTTTCGCCTTCATGGTGCTGTATGTCACGATTTGGGCCACATTCTTGCGCCCGTACTCTTCCACCACATAATCGATAACCTCCTGACGGCCCACATCGTCAAAATCTATATCGATATCCGGCGGCGACACGCGTTCGGGATTCAGAAAGCGCTCAAAAAGAAGATCGTATTTCAGCGGATCAATATTGATGATGCCGATGCAGTAAGCCACAATACTTCCGGCAGCCGATCCACGCCCCGGTCCCACGTACACGCCGCGTTGGCGCGCCACGGTCGTAAAACTCTCCACAATGAGGAAATACCCCGCAAAACCCATTTTCTTTATGATGGCGAGCTCCATATCAATACGCTCGCTCACTTTGGCTGAAATCTCTCCGTAACGCTGGGCAGCCCCTTCGTAGGTCTTGTGCCGTAGGTAGTCGTCCATATCGCCGAAGGAATCCGGCACGGGATAGTGTGGAAGCAGTAGTTCGGAGCTGAGATCAAGCATTTCCACCTTATCCACGATTTCAGCCGTATTGTCGATGCTTTCGGGAACATCTTTGAACAGCTCGAGCATCTCCTCAGGCGATTTGAGGTAGAACTCCGGGTTCAGGTTATTGTGATCGTCCGTAAAGCGAAACCGGTTGGGGTCGTTGAGATCGGCATTGGTCTGAAGGGCCAGCAAAATATCATGCGCTTCAGAATCTTCCCGGTTCACATAATGGGAGTCATTTGTGGCGATGAGTTTTACGTTGTACTCCTTGCTCCAGCGAATAAGAACTTCATTGCAGATATCCTGGTCCCGCAGACTGTGGCGCTGTATTTCGATATAGTAATCTTCACCGAAAACATCCAGATACCACTCAAAAACCTTTTTGGCCTCGTCTTCACTTTTGTTGATAATCGTTTGATTCACCTCGCTGGCAATACAGCAGGTAGAGGCTATCAGGCCTTCCGAATATTTCTGGAGCGTCGGTTTGTCGATACGCGGCTTGTAGTAGAGGCCGTCAACATATCCCAAAGAGCAGAGCTTTACCAAATTCCGGTAACCCGTCATATTTTTTGCAAGCAGCACCTGATGATAGCGGGTCCGGTTTTCGCGGTCATCCATACTCACGGGCGTAACGTAAAACTCACAGCCTACAATCGGTTTTACGCCGGCCCCTTTCGCCTCATTCACAAATTTGGGCACGCCAAACATATTTCCATGGTCGGTAATGGCGATGGCCGGCATCTCAAGCGATTTCGCTTTTGACACCAGATCACTAATC
>PXDL01000081.1 GCA_003566395.1 Balneolia bacterium
GGCTCAATTATACTAAAAATCAAACAGGTGTAAGTGTATTGCTGCACAACGACGGCCGACAGGTAGCGGCCGACAGTTCCGTTGCCTGGAGGCAGACAACAGGACTGCATGCTTTTACTGTACAAGGTGACGTAAGGATAAAAGGAGAGGTATGGTATCAGTTCGGGGAAGACGTACGGCAAAATAGTGTGAACGCCTATCTGCTGAACGCCGAGCTAAGCTACCGCGGAACTTATACTATCGGGGCAGATTGGCTCAGCGGTACCGCGGTAGATTCAGATGAAAACAACTCGTTTGATCCGCTTTACGGTACAAACCACGCTTTCTATGGGTTCATGGATTACTTCCATGTGGGCAACGCGTACGCACAGCCCGGCAATCCATACAATACGGGCCTCATCAACACCTATCAAAAATACGTGCGTAACCTGAGCAGCAATCTCAATTTGGCGATTCATCTGCATCAGTTTATGTCACCGGTAGATATTTTTGATGACTCGGGAGAAAAGATGAACCGGTATTTGGGTACGGAAATGGACCTGCAGCTTACCTGGCGGCCAACCGAAGCGGTCAGCTTTATCGGCGGCTACTCACAGCTGTTTAAAACAGACACTCTTGACAGAATCAAAGGAGACAGGAATACCTCCGGATATAACAGCTGGGCGTGGCTGATGCTCCGGTTTAATCCCGTTATTGTTCGAGTGTAATCTCAATAGAAACATAAATCTGTATCAGGTTAAGGCGATTTAACCTTCAGGTCGTTCAGGCGTGATTTATGTCTTCTTTAATATGTGGTGGCATGCAAAAATGCCAGAACGTGCCGGCGATATAATTACTTAAAAGAGGGTTGAGGGACAGGCCGGGCGTAGGTCATATTATCACGTTTAATCAAGCCAATCAGCTGTGTGTAAAAAGTGTTTTCTTCGTAATCCGGAATCACGCATAGACTCGGAAAATATGGCTTAAATTTGGCAAATCGCGTTATTTTTTGGATAATGTATATATGATTGGTCTTAAACTACAGTGGTACAATGTGTTGGTATGACGGGAAAATTTGGGAAATTGGACAAGCGAATGCGCATATCAATACAGAGACATTCAAAACCTGTTAATCAATAATCGAAAAGAAAAGACAGCTATGTTAGAATACAGAAAATTAAACATCCTGATGATTTTAGTACTTGCAGTCGCGCTTGCGGCTTGCAGCGACAACGGAACAACCGGGGTAAGCGATGAAGATCCGCCTGAACCTATGAGTTTTAATGATATCGAAATGGATATCGAAATTTTCCAACAGGCGGGTAAGTTAGATCCGGATTCGGATATAGCAGAACTCTCGGCTGAATTCAATGAACTGCTCAATGCCGGTACGCAAGCTGAGCAAATGTCGCCCTATGAATTTGCCGGCTTATGGGCAACATCTGCCGATGCCATGTTCCAAAGCTTTTCGGCCTTACCAAGCATGTGGTTCAACGATCAGATGTGGGGCGAGCCTGAACTGGACGGAGATACATGGATTTGGGAGTTTTCTGAAACATTCGAGGGTGAGTCCGTCACAATTGTTGTGACCGCCCAGGAGTCCGGAGATATGGTGTTCTGGGAGCTTCGCTACTCGATATCTACACCGGACGGCCCCAATTTTGAAGATGAACTGCTGATGTCGGCAGATCTGAGGCAGGACGGTACTTCAGGAACGTGGACCATCTATGAATTAATAGAAGATAATCCTGAAAATCAGGCCTCTGTAGATTTTGAATTTATGATTGATGATGGCCTGACGACGTTCCTTGAAATTAGTTTCTCCGATGATATAGGAGATAATTTTGAAAATGTACTGTATGAAGTGGAGGATGTAATTGCTTCTCTGGCTTATTTCGAGGGTGGCAGTATAACAACCTTCATTGAATGGAACCGCGACACCTGGGAAGGATTCATCGAATCTGAGCAGTACAATGACGGTATCCGTTCATGCTGGGACAGCAATCTGCAGACAACCGAGTGTTAATCAATATTTGCAGGACATAAACCTGCCGAAAGGCTTTATTGCATAAATTGATCATGCAAGGTCTTTTGAAACTCAAAAAAGTCATGTGGCAGGTTTATCTGCCGCATGACTTTATTTTTAGATATATTTTCTGACAACCAATCCCGGTTTATGAATCACCGGGCAACTATCAAATAAAAGGATAAGGCACATGAAGAGAACACTGATTAGCCTGGGAACAGGTTTGGCTCTAATAATGATGATTAATGTAAACGCTCATGCCCAGAATGCGGAGGGAGACATCACCGTAGGGGGTGGCTTAGGTTATGGTTTTGACGTGTTTGACGGCGAAATCGGCCTCAATCTGAATGGGTACTACAGCATCACCGACGATATTCGCGCAGGTCTGGATATTTTTTACTACCTGGATGACGTAGATAATTTTACCGCCTGGGAGTTAAACGCTTTGGTAAACTATTTCTTCGTGAATGATGAAGAGCTCGGGGTTTATGCTCTTGGTGGTCTGCACCGGTTTAATGCAAGCGCCTCAGGTGGTGGATTCACTGTAAGCAGCTCCTCAACCGGATTGTTGATCGGTGTGGGTTTTCAATACAATCTCGACCCTGTATCGCTGTATGCCGAGCCGCGATTTTCTGTTGTAAGTAACTGGAATCAGCTTTCTGTAACGGCCGGTGTGAGATACACCTTCTGATAAAAGATCTGTGGTCTAAATAAAAAAACCGGTGGAGCGAAAGCTTTACCGGTTTTTTTGATATATACATAAGTATGCCGCCTGTTCAGAGCCGGGGAGTAAAGAATAGAACGCCGATGGCGCAGATCAGGCAGGTCTTCGCGGATGGTTAAAATGACCTCCAAAGGAGACAACAGCCCGAACAAGCCGGATGTTTCGACTCCACTTCGTTTCGCTCAATATGACAGGCTGCAATAAATGATCCCAGCGGCGGCTTGCCGCTGCTGTTGCCCTAAAACCACCGGTGTCACCCCGAGTGGAGCGCAGCGAAATCGAGGGGCCACAAAACCCAAATTACACCACCCCATTTTGAATTTTACATTTTACATTTTGAATTCCCCCGACACCTTTCAGGGCCGGGGTTTCGCTCTCGCTCAACAATTCTGAATTGCCTCTCTGGCAAAATGCGAAAAGGGTCGTGAGATTCGGCCATTGAAATTCATACGCTTCCTCAAAGGAAACACTTGCCCGATATTCAAATTCAGCCGTATGTATATGCTGGTGAGTTCCCCCTGACTCCATTGAGTCTAAGTGAATAATCCGGGTTAAAAGGTGCTATAGAATCGTATTCTTTATACAGAATCCCGAATCTAACTGTGAAAGTTGAGGTATTAAGTTTACCGAAACCAGCCACCCACCTGGATATGGCGGGCGGGCTGGTTTTTAATATTGCCACTACCTGTAAATAACGGCTGAAACCTGCTTTCTTTATGGGTACTTACAGGCAGGAGTCACTTGCAACCTGCCCGTTAATAATTACCGTACATACCCGGTTCAGATACTCGAACGGATCGCCTTCCCAAAGTACGATGTCGGCGTCTTTGTCAATTTCGAGTGAGCCTGTGCGGTCATCAATGCCGAGAAAACGGGCGGCATCTATGGTGAGGGCGCGCAGGGCGTGATCAAAACTCAGCCCGTTAGCTACGGCGATTGCAGCTTCGTAATGTACCACGCGCGTTTTAGGCACATAGCTTTCAAATCCGCTTTGAAACGTGAAAGGAATACCGGCTTCGGCAAGCTTGTGAGCTGTCGTGAAGGCCGCGTTGGTGGTTTCTCCACGGGTGCGGGTCATGGTGGGATGCAGAATTACGTGTACTCCGGCTTCCTTTAGCTCATCGAGAACAAGATAGGCCTCCGCCCCTCCTTCCAACACCAGCTCGAACCTGAATTCGCGCTGAAGGCGAAGGGCCGCCAAAATCTCGGAAACTTTGTGAGCGTGAATCATCGCCTTTATTTCACCACGAAGTACAGCTGCCATCGTCTCCATTTTCAGGTCGCGGCTGCCACCTTCACGGTTCATATATTCCTGCGCTTTGATCAGTTCGGCCCGTATCATCGCTACGGCTCTTGAGCGCGTGCCGGGATTGCCTCCGAAATTCCCGCTGATTCCGGGTCCGAGCGTCATCGCAACCATAGTGACGGAATCAACAAGGGCTTCATCAATCGTGTTGCCGAGGGTTTTTACGATCATGGTTTGTCCGCTGGCCAGGGCGCCGGGGGCATGACCTGTATGAACGGTTGTAACGCCCAGGTTTCGTAGCCACACCACCAGATCTTCCCTGGCATTATAGGCATCGATGGCGCGCAAATCTGGCTGAAACGGATTTGAGGTTTCGAGCTGATCCTGATCGTGAGGCACATTGTAGATACCTGCAAGTCCTACAACCGAGCGGGTATCGATAATGCCGGGCGTTACCACCGGAGCTTCAAATACCTGATAGTTTTCAGGAATCTGAACGGTAGCTGCGGATCCCACCTCACGGATTTTACCGTCACGAATCAGGATTACTCCGTTGATCAGCGGATCGCCGGCCATGGTGTACACGGTGTCGGCTTTTACAGCAATTAGCTGAGCGTCAGCCTGGCCGGAAGGCAAAGCTGAAAAGAAGGCCGTCATCACAAAAAACAAAATAGAATATCTCATTGCGCGCCTCCGGTCTGATAGTGGTCGAAAAAGTCGCCCCGGTACACCTCATGTCCCCCTGTGGCGTAGGGCAGCTGATCGGGATCGCTTCGGTCGAACACCTTTTTGCCTTCAATCCAGGTTTGCTCCACGTGTGTGTAAACACTGAAAGGATCTCCGTTCAACAGGATAAAATCGGCATGTTTTCCGGACTCAAGCGAGCCGATTTGGTCTTCGAGATCCAGCATGCGGGCGCCGGCGAGGGTGAGGGCTTCGAGTGCTTTCTCGCGGCTCATGCCGTCGCGAACGGCAAAAGCGGCCATTCGGAAAAAGAGCCTGGAATCGGTAACGGAGTCGTCGGTATGAAAAGCGACATCCGCGCCGGCCTCTTCCAGGTAGCGTCCTGCTTTATAGAGTAAATTAACGGCTTCCAGCTTTCCTCCCGGAGTGTCCAGCACGATAATGGAGCTTGGTACACCGGCTTCAGCAATTTCGTCGGCTACCAGCCAGGCATCGGTTACATGGTGAAGCACTACGCGAAACCCGAATTCGCGCTGCATGCGCAGAACGGTGAGGATATCGTCGTGCCGGTGGGTGTGGAAATGAATCAGGCGCTTGCCTTCAAGGGCTTCAACCATCGGCTCAAGACGAAGGTTACGGGTTGTATCGTCATCGTCCTGTAACTTTTGGCGGTATTCTTGAGCCTGAATAAACAATTCTCGCTGCATTGAGGCCGATTTGGCACGGGTTCCGGGAAAAGGTGGCTGGCGAAGGGAGTTGGTTCCGTTGGCCATTTTAATTCCGCCCGCGAATCCGTCGCGCAGGTTTTCGTCCGGAATCAGCATTTCGTACACGGTATTGGCATCACGCAGCTTCAGATAAATGGTCTGTCCGCTGAGCAGGTGCCCCGAGCCGGGCATAACATTGGCTGTGGTTACGCCGCCGGTGCGGGCTTTTTTGAAGGTGTCGGAGCGTACATCAATGGTGTCCATTATACGGACATCAGGATGCAGAGGGGAGGATCGGTCGCCTCCGTCGCCTCCACCGATATGAGAATGGGTATCTACCAGACCCGGCATGATGATCCGGCCTTCGGCATCAACGCGTTCGGCGTCGGAGGGAATCCGTACATCTCCGGATGCGCCTACAGCCAGAATTCGGCCTTCGTGAATCACCAAAACTCCGTTTTCTATGGGTTCGGATGCGATGGGGTAAATCGTGGCTCCCTCAAACGCCATCGGCCGATCCTGCGCAAAAGCAGTGGACAGTGCCGGCGCGAGGAAAAGAAACACGCTCAATATAACAGGTTTAATCATGGAATGGATGTTCGTTCATGTTTGGAAACCTGCAATGTAACAGAAACAGCCGCATCCTTCCAACAAGGGAAAGATGCGGCTGTCTGATTTTTTCAAAGCCCGTATATTCCGCAGTAATAAACAGTGCGGCATGTTTAAGGGCTTCGTGAACGCTTCAGCTCATTGCTGACTGAAAGCGTGCGGACTTAAATGAACTTTCAGTTGACGGACAACAGAAGATGATTCATGATCTCATTTGCCTTGTAGAAAAATTCCGATTCTCTCGGAATCTTTTCAAGCGGCCGGAGTTCATGAAGGGCATCATGTTCAAGAAAGTACAGCGCTATATGCGCCTTGTGCCGGATACGCGGATTTGGTTCGTGTATCAACATATACTGCAGGGAAGTGTTGATAGAACCCAATTCCATATCAGGAAACAGTATTCTGAGCAATAACCCGTGATAAACTGCGGATTCACGAACACCGGCGTTGTCGGAGCGAAGTGCTTCGGCAAAGTTTTGGGTTATCCGATCGGCCTCTTCGGCACTCAGCGAGTTAACGGCTTCAACATAGCTGTCGGCAGACCGCTCCTGCGCGTTTGCGGGTTGCAAGGCTGTTACTGTTATCAGGGCAAGGCCCAGGCAGATGGTTTTAAGGGATGGTATAAGAGTTTTCATGATTGGTTGGTTGATTGGTGTAGTACGTTAATAGATGTTTATTTAAGGGTGATGGAGGGCGTTGTCTTATTGAGAAACAAGATCAGCAGACCTCCGCACCTGCCTGTATTGATGCACCAACCGTGCCGGTATTTATATGAAAGCGCTACCTTATTGACATACTTGCAGTTACTGAATTGTAAACACCGGTCAAAAAAATACTGGAAGCGTATTTCCATACTTCTGGCCGGGACGGGAACCGGTTCCCATAGATTCGCTTTTTTTGTACCCGAGAATGACAAAGTTTCAGAATAGGGTCTTACGTGCCGGAAAATGAACTAAAGAAAGGCTTTGCAACCCCGTTCTTCAGCCTTGTCAAAAAATGAAATCCAAGAATAGATGGCCTGTATGCCGGTTTCATCTTTGGTCCGGCGGTGAATACGACTAAAATTCCTGAACTGTCAAAGCCTTCTAAAGACCGGTTTTCCACTGATCCGAATAAAAAAATATTAGGAGGGATTGTATTTAATACTTATACTATGATCATAGTATTAAATAATTAGTAAAACAGCTTATGAAAAAATCACTTGCTCCTGTTGGAGAATCCGAAATGGAAATTTTGCACATCGTCTGGGAAAGAGGTGAAGCCTCTGTTGCCGAAGTGCACGAACAGATTTTAACCACGCGTAAGGTGGCATACACCACGGTAATGACCATCATGAAGAAGCTGTCTGACAAAGGTTTACTAACCTACCGAAAGGAGGGAGTCAGCTATATCTACAGCGCTGCAAAGCCCGAGTCGGAAGTTAAGCACGGTCTGCTCCGGAACATGCTTACCAAAGTATTTAAAGGTTCTCACTCGGAGATGGTGCAGAGTCTCGTGGAAAACGAATCGCTAAGTGAAGCCGAGCGTCGTGAGATTGAGGAAGCCATCACCAAACTAAAACGCTGAGGACTGTATATATGGAAGGTTCGTTTCTTTATACACTAATGCCGGCTGTAGCGATATGGACGCTGTTGGCATCAGTCGTTTTGTCAGCTTTTCGGTGGTTTAAGTTTCCGGATGCGCTTACCAGATACCATATTTCAGCCGCCACGCTTATGGCGCTCCCGCTTGGTATAGCAGCCGCATGGCTAACCGATGTCTCCTGGCTGCTGCCGGCTTCGGTTTCACTTCCCTCTTTTGCGGGCTCGTTCATGGCCGCCGCCGAACTTCCGGCCGTAACCGTGTTTTCGGGAACCGAAACAGCTGAGTCAACTTCATCCGCTCAGGGATGGTCGATTCCCTGGTCTGCATTAATCTCAGGTTTTTTTGTGATGATGTCCGTGGCCGGGCTTGTGCGACTGGCGGTAATATATATCCGGCTGAAAGCAGCGTTGCGCAGAGCGGACATTGTTACCCGTCCGCACTTACTTCAGATGTCTGAACAGATTCGTCGTGAAATCGGAATTAAGCGTGAAGTTCTTCTCTGTTCGTCTCCGGATATTTCCGTGCCGTTTACCAGCGGATTTCTTCGAACGCTTATCGTGATTCCGGAATCCCGGTTTGCCGAAGGGGACGACTCCGGGCTTCGTATGATTTTAAGACATGAAATGGTGCATATCAGCCGGGCAGATTATCCGGTTCATGTGGCGGAGCTGTTTATCAGGCATTTATTCTGGATGCATCCGCTGGTACACAAGCTGTATCACCAGTCAGGATACTGGCGTGAAGTAGCCTGCGATGCCGCTGTATTGAATAATACAGAAACCGAACCCGGCAATTACGCCCGACTGTTGTACGAATTTGCCCTTGGTTCAAAAGAAAAACCGGTGTTCCGGGCCGCTATGGCACAGGAGCACAAATTGCTAAAGCGGATACGGGAGATACATGCCGGCTCCGAACCTTATCACCCAAAACATACACGACCCGTTATGAAAAAAAGCATAGTATCGGCTGCGGCCATTTTATTCCTCTTCGCAGGCGCAATGGCCTGCTCCGATCTGGCAAAAGGGCCGGAAGCCGAAACCTACGCCGTCCCCGAGGATGAGCTGGAGTTTTTAGACGAAACCATAAATGTAGGTCAGCTGCGCGATATGATTGTTCAGCTACGGACCGGATATGAGGATGAGCTTAAGTTGATGCAGGAAGGCGAATTGCCTGAAAGCGAGCACCGTGTACCTGAAATCGTGAAAGAGCAGATAGATGAGCTGAACAATTTGCTGATGCTTGTAGATAACGGCCGGGCATCGCGTGCCGTGGCCGGCCTTGAGCAAATGATGAATTCAAGCCCGCCGCCACCGCCTTCCCCGCCATCTGCACCTACCCGTGGTGACGATGATGTGTTTACAGTGGTTGAAGAAATGCCGCAAATGTCTGGCGGGCAAATGTCGCTTTATAACCGGTTGACCTATCCTCAGGAGGCCCGTGACCAGGGGCTTGAGGGTCGGGTAATACTGCAGTTTATCGTAGAAAAAGACGGTAGTATAAGTGATCTGCAGGTTGCCCGTTCGGCCGGCGATATTCTTGATGAAGCGGCGTTTGATGCAATGTCCGGTGTGGAGTTCAGCCCCGGTTTGCAGAGAGGAGAGCCTGTTCGGGTTCAGATGGTCATGCCGATAGTGTTCAGGCTTCAGTGAAGTGAAAACGTGGAAACTGAAAAGGGGCGGAGGGGTTTTTCGTCCCTTTTTTAATTTGTGCATAGTTGAAATTCAGGAGAGAATAGCGAGCAGTCAGCAGAGACATGGATTAGCAACCTGTGCGAAAAGTAACTTATCAAAGATGCATAAAATGA
>PXDL01000435.1 GCA_003566395.1 Balneolia bacterium
ATCTGTTTTTTCTCGAAGAGCCCCCGGCTGATCAGAAGCTCTTTGTTCCTTCGGTAAACCTCGAAATTGGCGTAGGAAAGAACAGTACCGATAATTGAGAGCACCCAAGCGGTAAATACAAGGAAAATCCCCGCCAGAATAAAAAAGGTGACGCTGTTACCGGCAAAAGTATCTATAAGATCAATAATGACTTCGTCGTCGATAACCACATTCATTTGCGCGAAAATGGTTCCAACAATGGAAAGGGCGATACCGAAGCTGCCCGATGTGGTTCCAGCTACAAAAAGTTTGTTCCAGTCGAGACGGTAATCCGGTTTGGGCGCAGTTTCTGCTTCCGGGGCTTCATCAGCGGATGTTTCTTCCGAACCGTCTTTGCTCAGGGTTTCTTTGATCCATCCGGCTTCTTCTCTGGTCAGGGCGTTTATTTTTGCTTCCGGCGAATTGCCCCCGGCTGTTTGAACATTCAGGCTCACAAGACCGAACATGCGCTGTAAAATTCCGGAGCTTATATCAATTACCTGAATTCGGTGTTTGGGAATGTAGGAGCGTTTTCGCACAAACAAGCCGTATTCGATGCGCAGCTCGTCCTCTTCCACCCTGTAGGTGTAGCGCATCCACTGCACTACTCCTGCAATGGTAATAAAGGTAAGAAAGATGCCGATATACCAGGGGCTGCTGAAAATGCCGCCTTCACCACCTCCGCCGAAAAGGAAAATGAGTATAATCGGAATCAGGAATTCCCTGAGCGTACGAAGCGTACTGGTAATGGCGGCAACGGGATGCTGCCGCCGGGGTTCAGACATCTTCGTCGGCAGCCCTGGCAAGTTCTGAGATTCTGTTTCTGACTTCATCAGCGACTTCGTCGTTTAGTGCCGGTATTTCGTGAGTGGTGGCTGCGGTTGTAATGGTTACCGAGGAAAGATCGAACGAGCGCAGTATCGGTCCCTGGCGTGTATCAACATGCTGAATTCGGTTTACCGGTATCAGCGTTCTGCGGATGATGAAAATTCCGTATTTAAGATAAATCTCGTGCTTGTCGATTTGGTAGCTCCAGCGTCTCCATCGGATTACGGGAATCAACGAAGACTGAAGAATGGTGTTGAGAACCACCAAAGCGGTAAGTACCAGAATAGGCCAGCGTTCAACGGCACCTCCAAGAGCAAAAAAACCATATACCACGGGTACAAACCACCAAAACAGTGATCCGAGTCCTCCGGTTATTCGCCAGGCCGGGATAGCTTTGGGGTCGATTTTCTGATCGGGATCAGGACGCATGCAGTTTTGTAAAAGTGAACGGTAAATTCAGATAAACACAGCCAAAAACCGGAAGTGGGCAGCCTGTTTCAAAGAAGGTCAAAAATACGGTATAGGGCCTCAAAATCATAACGTGAGTGCGGCAGAATAAAGCCGGTTATAAAACCCAACTTTCTTATCTTCACTGCAATTCCCACACCCGACCGATTTGTTACATGTTCGCTAAACCTGCCTTCATTTATTTCGATATAGACGACACGCTGCTCGATCATATGCATGCCCAGGAGCAGGCCCTTTACATCATTTACCAGCAGCGGCCGGCTCTGCAAAAAGTCCCCTTTAAGGCTTTCAATACATTATATAAGAGCATAAACAGCGGCCTTTGGCGGGATTACAGCCTGGGATATATTTCAAAATCGGAGTTGAAACACCGGCGTTTCACGGATACTTTTCTTGAACTTAATATCATGAGCGAAGATCCTGTGGAAACCGGAACGGCTTACATCAACGCCTACCGTACAGAATGGAAATGGGTTGAAGGCGCCCGTGAAGTGTATGAGGAAATTTGCCGGCATTACCCTACGGGCCTTATCACCAACGGCTTTGCTGAAACCCAAAAGAAAAAAATAATAGATTTCGGTTTGGATCAGCTTTCCGGCCCGGTGATTATTTCTGAAGAAGTGGGCCATCTGAAGCCCAGCCCGGAAATTTTCAGTTTTGCCGAGAAGCAGGCCGGTGTGTCGGGCGCTGAAATACTATATGTAGGCGATAATTTCATGTCCGATATTGTAGGCGGGAGCGAAGCCGGCTGGCAGACCGCCTGGTTTACACAGACCATCGAAGCCAGCAAAGCTGAACGTGCCCAGCTTGTTTTCAGCAGCTTTTTAACTCTGAAACAGGCCCTGATAGAGAATTCATCCGGAACGTCATCACCCTAACCTCTGCAAAACATGAGTACCATAAAGGAACCTGAAGTAACCCTTGAGCTTGCCATCGATCACGGGCTCACAGCTGAAGAATTTGAAAAAATTAAGTCGGTTCTGGGCCGTTTACCCACCTTTACCGAGCTCGGAGTGTATTCGGTGATGTGGAGCGAACACTGCTCTTACAAGAACTCCATCAGGATTTTGAAAACACTGCCCAATAAAGGTCCGCAGCTCTTGGTGGGAGCCGGAGAGGAAAATGCCGGCTTGGTGGATATCGGAGACGGGCTGGCCTGCGCGTTCAAGATTGAAAGCCACAATCATCCTTCGGCGGTGGAGCCGTATCAGGGAGCTGCTACAGGTGTGGGCGGTATCCACAGGGATATTTTTACGATGGGAGCACGCCCGATTGCCTCGCTGAATTCGCTCAGGTTCGGCAAACTTTCCAACCCGAGAGTGCGGTTTTTACTGGATGGCGTAGTACACGGCATTGCCGATTACGGAAACGCATTTGGTGTTCCCGTAGTGGCGGGTGATGTCTTCTTTGATGCCAGTTACGAAGGAAATCCTCTGGTTAACGCCATGAGCGTAGGAATTGTGAAAACCGGAGAAACGGCCTCGGCTACGGCGCCCGGACCCGGAAATCCGGTAATTATTGCCGGTGCAAGTACAGGCCGGGACGGCATCCACGGGGCTACATTTGCTTCGGAAGAGATTAGTGAGGAAAGTGAATCGAAGCGGCCGAGTGTACAGGTCGGTGATCCGTTTATGGAGAAGCTGCTGCTCGAAGCCACGCTTGAAGCCATTAAAACCGGAGCGGTGGCCGGTATTCAGGATATGGGAGCAGCGGGGATAAGCTGCTCGTCTTCCGAGATGTCGG
Organism: Balneolia bacterium; assembly: GCA_003566395.1. Taxonomy (GTDB): domain Bacteria; phylum Bacteroidota; class Rhodothermia; order Balneolales; family Cyclonatronaceae; genus Cyclonatronum. Next base: position 3,058 of record PXDL01000435.1, read on the forward strand.
CCAAAAGCAAGACGGGGATGCGCATCAACCTCGACAAAGCGCCGCAACGGGAGTCGGGTATGACTGCGTATGAAATGCTTCTTTCTGAAAGTCAGGAGCGAATGTTAATTGTGGCCCATAAGGGGCGCGAACAGGAAGTACTTGAAGTATATGCCAAGTGGGATGTTCAGGCTGAAATCATTGGTGAAGTGACCGATACGGGAAATGTAGAATACTGGATGAACGGAGACTGCAAAGCCCGGATTCCGGCCGATTCACTTGTGCTGGGAGGTGGAGCTCCGGTGTACGAAAGGGAAACCCGCCGCCCTGACTATCTGGATGAAAAACAGCAGTTTGATATGACGACTATGTCCGACGAAACCAACTACGAACAGGCGCTGCTGACTCTGTTGGGATCTCCGAATGTTGCCTCAAAACGATGGGTGTATGAACAGTACGATCACATGGTGCGGACAAACACGGTTGTAGGTCCGGGTCCGTCGGATGCCGGGGTAATTCGGTTAAAAGGTACCAACAAAGCCCTGGTTATGAAAACCGACTGTAACGGCCGCTACGTGTATCTTAATCCGCGAAAAGGTGGACAGATAGCCGTGGCTGAAGCCGCCCGTAACGTAGTATGTACCGGAGGAAAACCGCTCGCCATCACAAACTGCCTCAACTTCGGGAATCCTTACAAACCCGAGGTGTATTGGGTGTTTACCGAGGCGGTCGGAGGGATGGCCGATGCATGCCGGGCGCTGAGTACGCCCGTAACCGGCGGCAACGTGAGTTTTTACAACGAAAATCCCAAAGGATCGGTTTTCCCTACCCCGACTATCGGAATGCTCGGCTTAATCGACGATGTGGAATCTCAGCTCATGACGCCGGGATATAAAGATAAAAACCACCTTATATATTATGCAGGTGCCCGTCGTAAAGGGCTTGGCGGCTCGGAGTATCTGAGCTGGAATCACGGTATTACGGCAGGGGATGCACCGGAATTTAGCCTTGAGTATGAAGCCGGTTTTCAGAAGTTCCTGCTGGAAGTGATTCGGTCGGGTCTGGTTGCTTCGGCTCACGATATTTCGGATGGAGGCCTGCTGACGTGCCTGGCTGAAAAATCGATCTTTTCGGGTATCGGAGCTGAGATTTCCACCGCGGCACTTGCCGGATATTCGGGTTGTTCGATAAGAGAATGTTATTTCAGCGAAGCGCAGTCCGGAGGAGTTCTTAGCCTCCGTCAGGAACAGCTGGGCAAGCTTGAGCAGGCCGCTATGGTGCATGGCATTGAACTCTGCCGGCTGGGCGAAACCGGCGGTTCACGGCTGAGAATAGATGATCATATAAATTGTGAGGTAATTAGCCTTACCGACCTGTATGAGCTGGCCATACCGGGAATGATGGCCGCTGTTCAGTCCTGATTTGTTTACCGGATGCGTTTGTGTGAAAGCAAGTAGTTGAATTCGGCAAAAGGGATGGGACCGCCGTGATATTTAAACGGCTCGCCGTAAAGAACTCCGATCTGATGCCCGTACACACGCGCGCGGCTGCGAAGCATTTCAAAAAAGCCTTTGCCCGAAATATAAGTGGCCGGCTGTTCGTCGTCATCCGGAACGTTGAACTGAGATTCAAAGGCAAGAATCGCACGTTCCTTGGTTTCATGAGTTTCTGAAATATCGAAGACGATATCCGGTTCAAAGGGCGTATCCTGCATATAATAAAATATATGGCGCGGACGCCACGGCTCCTGAAGCTTCCCTGAGTCATCTTTGGTTTCTCGTTTCGAAAGTCCGCTGTAGTAAAGCGCATCAAGGGTGAGTTTATGCGCATGTCCGTGATCGGGGTGCCGGTCTTCGGGGGCATTGATAAAACAAATTTCCGGCCGGAACTTGCGAATAGTCTTAATTATAGAATCCTGATTTTCCGGCGTGTTGGTCAGGCCGTTATCGGGAAGTCCGAGATTCACCCGGTGTTTCAAACCGATAATTTCTGCGGCTTTTTGTGCTTCACGAAGTCGGAGTTCGGGTGTTCCTCTTGTTCCCATCTCACCTTGGGTGAGGTCGGCTACCCCACAGGCAAGCCCGGATAAAGACAGCGCGGCGAGAGTTCCGGCACAACAAAGTTCGGTGTCGTCGGGGTGGGCGGCAAGAGCCAGAATATCGAGTTTTAGGTCTTTGTTTTTAAGAGACATATTTACCTGTGTACTTTAGCTTGATGCATATTAAAAGCCCGATGTTACAGATATAAACTATTTCAGCAGAAGGCCGAAATTTCGTATTATATTTAACCAATAACCATATTAAAAATTCATTTTGCTATGGAAAATTTTCAGGAAAAAGAAGAAGTATCGAAAGTCGAGGAGATCAAAAATCTTATAAACCATTTTATGACCGAAGATGAATTCCGGAATCAATTCGGGAAAGCCAAAGAAATGTTGAAGGATGAGGTTTTGAGCAAACCTCTTGCTGCTGTTGGTATTGCAGTTGCGGTTGGCTTTGTCCTCGGCGCCATACTGAAACGATAATTATTTATGAGTTTAGACTCTGACTCGATAAAAGCATTGGCTGCTGACCTTAAGCAGTATGTTGTAAAACACATTGAGCTCAAAACCATTGAGCTGCAGCAAAAAGGTTCTATTATAGCCGCTGCGATTTTCAGCAATGTACTCGGAATCATGCTTTTGCTTGTTGGGCTGTTTTTTCTCCTGGTGGCCGCAGGTATAGGGCTGGGCTATCTTTTTGACAATATGATGCTCGGTTTTGGGGCATTGGCATTTCTGCTTATCCTTATCGGAACTTATTTTTACAAAACTAAAAGGAATGTTCTGAGAAAGAAACTGCAGAAAGCTATCGGCAATTTCATCGATTCGGCTTTGAATCAGGATGAGGAGAACCAGGATTCCACCGAAAAAAAATCTACAACATCTCAATGAGTAAAAAAACTACCGATCTCGACAAGGCCACAGACAAACGCAAGCAGCTCGAAAACGAGCTGCGCGCCATTGAAGAGAAACTGGGCCATTCTGTTACTAAGATCAAAGAGGACGTTGAAAATAAGATTTCGCCATCCTACTGGATACGTAAATATCCGCAATACGCTCTTGGGGTGGCTGCTGCCGTGGGGTTCTGGATTGCGCCTTCCCGAAGAAAAAAGAGAAACAGACGCCAACGTAACGCCGGCAGCAACGGTGAAAGACGGGTGGAACAACCTGTGAGTGTTTATAAAGAACCCGGTATAGGGGTAATGCTGATAACCGAACTTAAGCGGATGGCCACACGCAAAGCCACCGATTATATGCTCACAAAAATTGAAGATGTGATAGATAAAAATATCAGGGATAAAGATAAAGAGGAGAAATAGTGAGGATTCAGAAAAAAAACACCGATTGTTCGTAAAAAAAAGCTAGAGAGATAAAAGGTCTGTATTGAAAAGCCTACATTTGGGCATTTTACAATTCTGGTGCGGAAAGACAAACCGGCCTGACTTTGCAACCAAAGCAGTTGCAGTTTCGTCTAAGCAAGCCAAGTCACTAACTCACGAACATTAAACCAACAATCCGGATGTCAAAACTCCACATTTGTTTCACCGCCCTTCTTTGTATGGTGCTGATTTTGCCTCAGCATGTATCATCGCAGACGCGGCAAATCACCTTGAACGAAGCTGTAGATATAGCCCTTGAGAAAAATATAGACATACTACAGGCAAAAAATAATCTCGAGAGAAGTGATGCCGCCGTTCGCCGGGCCAGGGGGCAGTTCCTTCCGAATCTGAATGCATCCATGAGTGCAAACCGTTCTGTAGGCCGCGAGTTTGAACAATCTACGCAAACCTTCGGCGATTTCACCCAAAACACAATTTCCGGGGAAATCACCACCAATGTGCCTATTTTTACCGGTTGGCAGAATATCAGCAATCTTCGTCAGGCAAGGCTCGACCGCGATGCGAACCTGAACGACTATCAGCGTTTTCGCGAGGACATGATTTTCCAGACAGTGTCTGAATTCCTGAACGTGATTTTAAACTTGGAGCTGCTTGAGGTCGCCAAAGAGAACCTTGAAACCACTCAAAAACAGCTTGAGCAGGTTGATGCCCAGGTTGAAGTAGGGATGCGGCCTATCGTAGATCTTTTTAACCAGGAATCCGAAGTGGCAAATGCCGAGCTTCAGGTAATTCAGAGCAGAAGTAATTTAAATACGAGCAAAGTACGTCTCGTCCGTATTCTTCAGCTCGATCCGCTCGAAGAATATGAATTCGTAACACCTGATGTGGACACCGAAAACATTATACCCGGTGAGTTTGATCTTCGTGAGCTTCTTGAGGCTGCTGTAAATAACCGGCGAGAGGTTCGCAGTGCCGAGTTACAGATTGAATCCGCCGAGCATGGGCTGCGTGCCGCCCGTTCCGGGTATTGGCCGACGCTGTCCATGGGTGCTAATGTACGTACCGCTTACGGGGATCAGTACCGGTTTTTTGGAGAGCCGGCAAGCTTTTCAGATCAGTTCTTTGATCAGCGCATCGGTAGAGGAATCGGGCTTTCTCTCAGTATTCCTATATTCGATCGGTTCCAGACACGCACAAATGTAGTGAACAGCCAAATCGACCTCAAAAACAGAAGACTTGATTTGGAAGACCAGAAGTCGCTTATCTATCAGGAAGTTCGTCAGGCATACGAAGATTACATCACCCTAACACAGGAATTGGTAGCGACCGATACTGCCCTTCGTGCAGCTGAAAAAGCATTTGAGACCCAGCAGGAGCGCTACAATGTGGGGTCAACAACGCTGATAGAACTTACCCAGGCTAATAATGCCTTTTTTGATGCGACATCACGGAAGATTCAGACGACTTATCAGTTTATTTTTCAGGAAAAAATTCTCGACTACTATATCGGACGCATAACCGAAGACGTACGTTTCTGACGTTGAAACAGATTAACGGTCGCTTCGTATAGGCCGAAGAGAGCAATTTACTTTTAAAGGCTCCAGTTTTTTTGGAGCCTTTTTTTTACCCTAAAATTTAAGCCATGCAGAATAATACCCTGATTTCCATCCGCGAAATGACTAAATCCTATATCATGGGTGAACAGCGTGTTGATGCGTTGAAAGGCATTTCCTTCGACATTGCAGAGAATGAATATGTTGCCATTATGGGGCCGTCCGGATCCGGAAAATCTACACTAATGAATATGATTGGTTGTCTTGATACGCCTACATCCGGTACCTATGAACTCAACGGTGTGGATGTAAGTGATCTCAGCGACGACGAGCTTGCGAAGGTTCGAAACAGGGAAATCGGGTTTGTATTCCAGACCTTCAACCTGTTGCCTCGTTCAAGCTGTCTGTCAAACGTAGAGCTTCCGCTTGTATATGCCGGTGTATCTGCATCTGACCGGCGTCAGCGCGCTATTGAGATGCTTGAGAAAGTGAATTTGGGAGATCGGATTGATCATAAGCCCAACGAGCTTTCGGGCGGACAGCGGCAACGGGTGGCGGTGGCCCGGGCCTTGATTAACAATCCCTCAATAATTCTTGCCGATGAACCGACCGGAAACCTGGACAGCAAAACCGGTGTGGAAATCATGAAACTGTTTGAAGAGCTCTACAGAGCCGGGCATACCATTATAGTTGTAACCCACGAGGAAGATATAGCAGAACACGCCCGTAGAATTGTACGCCTCAGAGACGGTCTGCTGGAAAGTGATAAACAGGTTTTAAATCCGGCTATGGCAACAGATCAGGTGCTGGTATAGGTCTCTCAGGATTTTTTCCCGTGTAAATTTAAGCCAAAAAAAAAGCCCTGCATCCGATTCGAAGCTGCAGGGCTTTTTTTATGGTGTACCGCGTACGGGATTCGAACCCGTGCTACCGCCGTGAAAGGGCGGCGTCCTGGACCCCTAGACGAACGCGGCATGTGGGGTAAAGTGGTCTGAAGGTGAAAAAGTGGGAGCCCAATGGGATTTGAACCCACGGCCTCCAGGGCCACAACCTGGCGCTCTAACCTACTGAGCTATGGGCTCCGTTTTTCAGTACTAAAGTACTAAAGAGTAGTGTACCGCGTACGGGATTCGAACCCGTGCTACCGCCGTGAAAGGGCGGCGTCCTGGACCCCTAGACGAACGCGGCTTAATACAAATATTCGATTTACAAAACGGTTCATTAAAGACGAGGCGACAGGCGGACTCGAACCGCCGTACGAGGTTTTGCAGACCTCTGCCTAGCCACTCGGCCATGTCGCCGCATAATATTGAGTGTACGCCCGTCAGGACTCGAACCTGAAACCTACTGCTTAGAAGGCAGTTGCTCTATCCGGTTGAGCTACGGGCGCCCG
>PXDL01000104.1 GCA_003566395.1 Balneolia bacterium
GGCTTTTGTAAGAAAAAAAGGTGGGAGACTGCCTGTAAGCCGAATTCTGTTTCCTGCTTGTGCGGGACGGTAACCATTTATCTGGGATGCCGGTCACCCGGCACCTCAAGCGGCCTACCCGATAGCGTCGCAGCCGGCAATGCATACTATCTGCTTGGCCTTGCACCCCGTGAGGTTTACCATGCCCCCGGTGTCACCACCGGAGCGGTGGGCTCTTACCCCGCCATTTCACCCTTACCCCGATAAATCGGGGCGGTATCTTTTCTGTGGCACTTTCTGTATTCCGCCGAAACGGAACCCTTCCCGTTAGGAAGCACGGCGCCGGCAGGTGTTCGGACTTTCCTCATCCCGAATTATCGGGACGCGATTACCCGGCAGTCTCCCATACAATTAAAGTACGGATAAATTCCTTGGTGCTAAACCGGTATTGGCGATGATCTTTGGGGTTAAAAAATGTAAGCGGGTGTTGAAATAGTTTTGATGAATCAGTTTATTATCTCCCGTTAAGTAAATTAAATATTTAATACTTACAGATTTTTTTTGCATTTTCATCGGGTGGTAATTTAACAAACCGCAATTAAAAGGAATAAAACCAACTTATGACACGACTGTACAAAACTCTCACTTTAGCTGTTGCTATGATTTTTGCAAGCTGGATGATACCGGCGGAGCAAAACCCGTTTTCGGGTGCACAGGCTGAAGTATTAGGGGCTGTTGATAATGATGATGAACCTTCACTGCATGTAGGGGGTGCCGTGCGCTACAATCTCCTATTGAGGAGTTTCGAAAGCGATATGGATGCCAACAGCGGCCAGTTTACTATGGATACATGGCGCATTAATGTAGTGTATGACAATCCGGGTGGAATCGGCTTGAACTTTGAGTACCGTTTCTATCCTACGTTTGGAACCCACTTCATCAAACAAGGCTGGCTTGAGTATGATTTTACCGATCGTACACAAATGCAGCTTGGTGTAACTCAGGTTCCTTTCGGAAACCTCCAGTACAACTCAAACAACTGGTGGTTCAGCCTGCCTTATTACGTAGGCCTTGAGGACGATCACGATATGGGTCTTAAGCTGACTCACACCAGCGACAACTCCCAGTTCGATGTAGCCTATTTTTACCAGCCGGAGCCTGAAGGACCCGTTGGTGGGGACGGAGCATTCGGAACCGGTGGTTCGGGACGTTACAGCTATGATGTTATTCCCGGAGGCAACGCCAGCCTGACCGAACGCAATCAGCTTAACCTGCGCTATGCCCAATTTCTGGACAATGGAGAAATCGGTGCTTCCGCACAAGTCGGGCAGCTTTACAATACGGCGACCGACGAATTCAGTGCGCGCTACGCATTTGCGGTCCATGGCGATTTCAACTTCGGCAACTTCAACGTGAAGCCGCAGTTTCTGTATTACGGTATGGATGCTGAAGACAATGACGGTGAAGAACTGAGCACCGTAATTATGGGGGCCTATGGGATTCCCTATCAGGTTTCTACCGAAGCCTGGATTGCCACGCTTGGCCTGGCCTATTCTTATGATGTGGACTGGGGACCGATCTCCAACCTGACATTCTACAACGATTTCAGCTATATGGAGAATACGGTAGGTGAAGGAACAACCACCCTCGCCGACGGCTCGACACTCAACCTGGACGACAACTTCCAGGAGACGATCCAGAATATCACCGGATTTCTGGTTTCTGCCGGCCCGGTTTTCACCTATTTCGACATCGCACAGGGAATTAATCATCCCTGGCTTACCGATGCGTTCGGTACCGGTGTTGGTCCGGGGCACGAAGACCTCGGTATGGGTGACTCGGAATACAATATCCGGTTCAATATTAATATCGGATTTTACTTCTGAGTGGCATAAATCAAAATAATATATCAGGCAGCCTTAAACGTGCTGCCTGATATGTTTTCAGCAGGTGTCAGAACCGTGCTGTTAACCAAAAACTAAAATAGGACACGTTTTATGAGTGATTCTGGTGATAAACCAAAAACACCTCTCAAAAAAGAGAATAAAATTTTTCTGATTCACGGACCCGTATTCTGGCCGTCGGTAATATTAATTACCGTGCTTATCGTAGGAACCCTTCTGCTTGGAGAAACGGCCGAAGGGTGGTTTAATGCCGCACGATTAGGCATCACGGATTGGGGAAGCTGGCTGTTTGTGGCCGGTGTAAATGTATTTATCATTTTCTGTCTGTATTTCGCTTTTTCCAAGTACGGGAAGATTCGTCTCGGAGGTGAAAATGCGAAAACCGATTTCAGCTCGATGGCATGGTTCGCCATGCTCTTCAGTGCAGGTATGGGTATCGGTCTGATGTTCTTTGCTGTGGCCGAACCTATGTGGCACTTGCTTTATCCGCCGCATGCAGAAGTCGGAAGCACACAGTCTGTACGGGATGCCATGGGCGTAACATTCCTCCACTGGGGCCTTCATGCTTGGGCTGTATATGCGGTGGTGGGACTTTCACTGGCATTTTTCGCCTTCAACCGTAAACTTCCGCTTTCGTTCCGTTCGGTGTTTTATCCGTTGCTCGGAGACCGCATAAACGGCTGGATAGGTGATGTAATTGACATTCTGGCTGTTCTTGCCACGCTTTTTGGTCTGGCAACTTCGCTGGGCCTCGGTGCTTCCCAGGCAGGAGCCGGCATGGAATTCGTATTCGGGTTTGAAAACACGGTAACACTTCAGGTTATCATTATTGTTGTGGTTACTCTTGTTGCCGTGGTATCTGTTGTTCTGGGTGTACAAAAGGGTGTTAAAGTGCTTAGTGAGTTCAATATCCGGCTTGCCGGATTGTTCCTGCTTTTCATCCTTGTTCTGGGCCCCACGCTCTACATTTTAGGCACATTTGTGCAGAGCACCGGGTATTATTTGCAGACGTTTGCCGAATACGCAACCTGGGTTGAAGCCTTTGATGAAGACGGCACATTCATGAGCACATGGACCGTATTTTACTGGGCATGGTGGATTTCATGGTCGCCATACGTCGGGATGTTTATCGCGCGTATTTCCAGAGGACGTACGGTTAAAGAATTTATCCTCGGGGTATTAATCGTGCCTACGTTGGTAACTTTTCTGTGGATGAGCGGTTTCGGAGGTACGGCACTGTTCCTTGAAACCACGGGCGTAGCTGATATTGCTGCAGCCGTAGAAGCCGACCAGACGACCTCGCTGTTTCTTTTACTTGGCGAGTTTCCGTTTGCGATGATCACATCCTTTCTGGCTATCATACTGGTACTAAGCTTCTTTGTAACATCTTCCGACTCCGGTTCACTTGTTATCGACGGCCTTACCAGCGGTGGAAAAACCGACTCACCGGTAGCTCAGCGTGTATTCTGGGCTTCTACAGAAGGAGTTGTTGCAGCTGTTCTTCTTATCGGCGGCGGACTCGGTGCGTTACAGGCAGGAGCAATCTCAACCGGTTTTCCGTTTGTGATTTTGCTGCTTATCATGTGCTACAGTCTCCAGAAAGGCCTGAGCCGCGAATACCGTGAGCTCGACGACAAAGGAAAAGACAAGGAACGCGAAGATTACAAAACACTGGTATCCCGCTTACTTAAAGAGCAGCGCGAAAAAGGAAAATCTTAATAAGGGTATTAACTATGATAGACACAATGAAAAAATGGGTTGTCTGCCTGGATATGACCAAGATGGACAAAGTGGTAATTGAGTATATCGATTACTTTGCCGGGCAGGTAAAACCCGAATCAATTCAGTTTCTGCACGTTGTTGAATCCTATGACCTGTTTCGGGATCTCATCGAAGAGTTCCCCGATCTGGAGACCGAAGAAGACCTGCAGGAACTTCTCATCAATCAGATCAACGATCTTATTGCCGGAAATTTCACCCATAAAGACGTCAAGATAGACACGGCCATTCGTAAAGGCAGTGCAACCAATCAGATTATTGATTTGATGGAAGATGTCTCTCCCGATCTGCTCGTGATGGGTAAAAAAACCGGTTATAAGGGCGATGGTGTACTGGCACGTCGTATTGTAAAGTATGTGCCTTGTTCCATCCTGTTTGTGCCGGAAACCGCCAAACGAAACATGCAAAACATAACGGTACCCATCGATTTTTCCGAGCAGTCGGACGAAGCCACTAAAGTTGCGCTCAAGCTGGTAAAACCGGCCGGCGGGCAAGTAATCGCTCAGCATCTCTTTGATTATCCCAAGCAGTTTTTTCCCTACATGCCGGATAAGAAAACCATTAAAGAGATGAATGATAATCTGGCTGAGGAAAAGAAAAAGTTCCTTGAACGTATTAAAACACCCGGTAATACCGACCTGGAAGTCGAATTGACGCTCCACCAGGACGGGAAGATGTCCGACGACATCTACGATCTCTGTATTTCAAATCATACGGATTTGATCGTGGTCTTTTCCAAAGCCCGGCAAAATCTGTTTGCGATGGTAAAAGACAAGCTCCCGGAGCGGATGGTAAACTATCCGTTCGGTATTCCGCTGTTGATTCTCAAAAATAAATCCAGAAACCGGAAGATGTTCAGCTTGTTTGTTAAAGACTGACTCACCCAAAAATAATGCATAAAAAAAGCCCGTACCCGGTTATAGCCGGATGCGGGCTTTTCTGATTCTGAAATGGACTACACTGCCGGGAAAGCAGAGAGAAAGTCAGTTTAGCTGCTTGCGGGCGTTTTCAAAAAACTCGGGATCAACAACGATTCGGCCGCTGTTCTCATCGATCACAATTTTATTCTGACGACGAACCTCCATTTGTATCTGCGGAGGCATCATCATTCCCATGCAGGCACCGTTAACCATAGGACATACGGCCATGCCGTTCGTCAGGCCGTTTCTGAGCCGGCTGTAGCTGCGTAAATACCGCTGCCCCAGCATGCTTACGGCTTCTTCGCGGCTTTCAAGAAGTTCTTTTTCTTCTTCTTTGGTTCGCTCAATAACTTTGCCGAGATTCTTCTTCATAGCATCGAGTTCGTCCTGCTTTTCTTTCAGAACCTCTTTGCTTTCTTCAAGATCCTTTTCAGTTTCCTGCTGCAGAATCTCGATTTCCTCAAGGCGGGAATGTGAGTTCTCGATAAGCTGCTTTTGAGCCTCCAGTTCTTTGGTGAGGGCGTCGTATTCGCGGTTGTTGCGAACCGTCATTTGCTGAGCCTCATATTTCTCGATCAATTCGCCGGCATCCTGGATTTCGAGTTCCAGCTTGGCTTTTTCCAGTTTCAGGTCCTTGGCCTGCGCTGTATTTTTTTTGATACGAGATTCTATCCGGGCGATATCTGTTTCGTGGTCGGCGATATCTTCGGGCAGATCACCACGCATTTTCTTGAGTTCGTCGAGCTTGGTGTCGATGAACTGCAGGTTAACAAGGTTTTGTATTACTTCACGCATGAATTTTTGCTGAGATTGATGGTGGGTGTGGTTTTATTTAACATTCTGTTCATGAGCTGAACCCCCGCATGGGATTGGTGTCCACACTGGTGGGGATGCATTCGATGGAAGGAAAAGCCGATTGCAGCTTTTCGGACATCAGACGGATAGCCGGTGCCTCGGTCTCGTAATGGCCGGCATCCACCAGAAGGAAAGATTCAGGTACAAAATAATCGTGGTACTTAATATCTGCGGTTACAAAAGCATCGGCCCCGCATTGAATCGCTTTGTTAATCAGGAAACTTCCCGAACCGCCGCAAACGGCTACTTTTTTTATTTCGGTGGCATTACCCGAAAAGCGCAGGGCCCGGCACCCGAGAGTGGATTTCACTTTCTCAAGAAATGCGGAACGGGACATCGGCTCGGTGTAATCGCCCTTCATCCCGAAACCGAAAAGCGGTGAACGGGCGTCGAGTGGCAGCACATCCATAGAATAGGGAGCGGAGCCGAAAACCCCGGACAATTCTTTGCGAAGGCTTCCGAGATAATTTGCATCTGCATTGAAGCGTACCACGGCAACATTTTGCTCATCCTGCGACCAGCTGCAGTCCAGGCTTTGCGATTTGAGAAACTCTTGAGTTTTCGTCTTCAGCCGGACCGGCAGACGTACGAGTATCAGCTTCATGGTCTGATACGAAGCGTCCAGAATCGCAATATCGCTGAGCCCGAGTTTTTCAGCCAGCACGGCTGATACTCCGGTTTTGGCGGCATCGAGATTGGTATGGGCGGCAATTAGGTCGATATCCCGGCGAATTAACTCCTGAATCATAGCGCCGGTGGGATCGGAGGAAACCACGCGCTTGATTTTTGGAAAAATGAGTGGATGATGTGCGGCAATGAGTTCCGCGCCGAGGGAAGAGGCTTCCTCAATAACTTCGGGTGTAACGTCGAGGCAGGTAAGAATTCGGGTGATGCGCTTGGCGTGGTTTCCGACCAACAGACCTGTGTTATCGTAGTCCATTTTGGTAGCATTGGGAGCCCAATGCTCGAAAAAGTCGGATATGTCTCGCGTCAGCACATTCATAAGCGGCGATAAGTCAGACCTGTGGAAAAAGACTTCTGCAACCTTTGCTTATGAAACCGTGCTGATGAACACCTTGGGGAATTCATCATTGTTACCTGGAAATAATCTTGAATTCGGTTAAGTCACAGACCAACTAAAATAAGACAATTATTTGACATATAAAATAAGCCAATCAAATATCCGGCTTTCTTATACCCGTTGATTTTCCATTTCGGTATGGCGTGGAATGATGCCGTGAGCATTCAGCTCGGTAACGATCATCTCGGTTACATCGCTCTTGAATAAAAACTCGTAGCGGATATCGAGCACGTACGCTTTCACCCTGAGTTTTATCATGAAATGACGATTGTGGATCTCGTTCAGGGCAATTACCACTACCGGTTTGTTCAGGTACAGGTAGGGCGAAGAAAACACGGCCCGTCGGGCGATATCTTTGGCCAGAATTACGTCTGACGTGGCCGGAATGAAGATTTCGGAGACCACCTGACAATCGAGCGCGCTGGAGTTGGCATTGGAGACGGCCCTGTTCATAAGCTCGCCGTTGGGAATAGCCACGGTATTATCGTCGGGCGTCTCAATCAAACAACTGCGTATCCCGATGCTCTTGACTTCACCGTAATGTTCCCCTACCTGAATTTTATCACCCACCTGAAAGGGCCTGTCCAGGATAATCATGATACCGCCGAAAATGTTGCGCAGTATATCCTGAGAAGCAAATCCGACCGCAATACCCAGCGAAGCGGTGATAGCAATTACGGTTTCTATGGGAGGTTCGATGATACCGGCGAGAACAATATAGATAGAAAAAGACCAGATGGTGATGCGCATTACGGGCGTAAGGCGCTTGAAAAACAGGCGGTAGGCGGTCGAACGCTCGGAGAAATTGTCCAGTATGCGGATGATGAGGCCGTTTATAAACCAGGTGCCGATCAGGATGAAGAGCGATAAGAAGATTTTCGGAAATGAAATAAGATTCCGGAGCTGACTCACTTCTTCCGATAGTTCCTCTTCAACAGAGCCGTCGTCTGCGGAGGCGGCCGGTTCGGGTTCTTCGGCTTGGCTTTGCGGAGGGTCGGCCCGGTCGGGGGTGATCAGCGGCTCGGGGGGCTGCTCGTTCAGGATGATGGGTTCCCTTTCTTCCTGGCTGTCATCTGTAGTCTGAGCATAGCTGTTCGGTCCGGAGAACATCAGGCCGAAGAAGAGTAGAAATAGAAAAGTAAGCTTAGGTTTCATAGGCTTGATCAGTGCAGAATATTGCGCCCGGACAGCATGCGTGTAACCTGCCGGTACACCAGGTGGTTGACAGTAAAGCCGAGGCTTGTGTGCACAACCAGCCCTTTCGCGGCCAGACGCCCCAGCAGTAATTGCGCATCCGACTCCCGGCTGTGCATCGCGAATGCAAGCTCCGCGGCCGTAAGTACATCGTGCTGAATCAAAGCTGCGAGTGCAAAAAGAACGTCCCGGGAAGGAGCCTCGAGATTGTCGATATCGGCAAGGACGAAAGGCTGAATTACTACTCCCGTCTCATCGGCTTTTTCAATTGAATTGACCCAGAAAATCATGGCGATACTGAAATTTCCCATAGCCGCCACCGAGAGCCGGGTAAAGTACTCTTTTTGCAGATAGCTCTGAATGGCCGCTTCGTCACCGAGTAGTTTGCGAAACGCACGGCTGCGCTGGATTTCGGGTGAAGGCCTGAATGTAAGATCATAGCCGGTTGCGCGGTGGCGGAGCATAATGCCCTGCTCAATCTGGCTTCCGGTTAGTTCATCGGTCCGCAGAATGTGCGAAAAGAATTGATCGGCGCTGAACATCCGGCAGAAAAAACGCCAGGCGTTGCCGCTGCTGCTTACAATCCAGAAAAGCTGCCCGGTAGTCTGGGACACGAGAACCCAGAAATTGTTGATGGCATCATAACCGCGTACGTTCCTGAGGTACAAATTCTGAAGTCCTTCGAAAATGAGAATACGTTTTTTTCGGCTTCGCTGAATTTTCCCAATAAGTTCGGCCGTATCCTCGGTACCCGCAAACCCGATGGCCTTAGAAATTATGCGATTCATGGAAGCCGAATCGTAATAGGTCTGATCCAGTGAGATGTGCACGACCTCATGATTGAGGCTTTCATCCTGCTTAAAAAAATAAAGAAGCGTGCTTTTACCACTGCCTTTCTGCCCGGCAATCGCCATGCTCCACGGTATGCCTTTGCTCCACTGCTGGTAACCGTTGAGCATATGCGGCAGGTTGGAGGCGGCGTCCAGATAAAATCTGCGGTCGATCTGAAAAGACCTGCGAAACAAACGCTGATAAATAAAGGGCAGTTTTTCGTCCCTGGTTTTATGTTGAAGCAGGTATTCGGTAAGGTTTTGCCTTACCCGCGCGGAATCAGCAATTCCGGAAGAAAAGCCGAGAAAACGAGCCAACGGTGTGTAAAAGCTGAAAAACTTGCCTCTGGCGTATCGCCATCCCAGTTCGATACGGTCTTCGGTAACGGCATACATGCGCATGAAGCGCTCACTCCACCCAAGAGCGGTTTCCCGGGCCTGAAGCGCCTTGTCGTGAAGTTCAAACTCGTCGTAGCGCCGCTCAAGCATCAGCCTGGAGAGGCGTTCATACGCGGCCGGAAGGCTTTCACGAATGAGTTTTTCGTAGCTGTTTTGCTTCTCCCGAATGTTTTTGATCGATTTTTCGAGCGCAAGAACGGCCCTTTTGAGTCCTGAAACCGCAATCTGTAAAGGCGACTCTTCTCCTTCTGTTTCCCCAGATGTTACGGCCGCCTGGAGGTTCGCATCTACAATTCCGGCTGCCGCTTCAATTTCTTTAGCCTGCTCAAGAATAAATGCCCTGAAATGCTGGGTTTCGGGACGAAC
>PXDL01000160.1 GCA_003566395.1 Balneolia bacterium
CCTATGTAGCTATGATGGATGCTGCGCAGCAAGCCGGCCATCTGTTCATCACATCAGCCGGAAACTCCAACAATAACAACGATATCCTGAACGTATGGCCGGCAAATCTGGTCCGGGATTTCGACAATGTACTCTCCATCGGTAACTCTACTCCGAACGACACGCGTAACCCCGGCTCTTGCTTCGGTTCTGAGACCGTACACTTTTTTGCGCCCGGAACCAACATCCGGTCAACCGTACCTAACGGCGGATACACCTATTTGAGCGGGACATCCATGGCGTCTCCTCACGTGGCGGGCGTAGCAGGGCTCATACTTTCGGCTAATCCTGATGCGGACTACCAGTTTATTGTAGACAGGCTGCTTGAAGGTGTTGATCCTATTGCTGCCTTTGAGAATATTACGATAACCGGCGGGCGTATGAATGCCGCTAATTCCATCCTTATCGACGACGGCATTCCACCGGCAGCAATTACAGATCTTTCCATTGATTTTATGGTTCAGACCATGGCAAAACTGGTCTGGACCGCCGTGGGTAACAGCGGTATGGAAGGACGCGCAGGATCGTATGAAATCCGCTTCAGCACCGAACCTATTTCCGATGCTAATTTCGAGGATGCCGCCGAAGTAACTCTGGCTCCGCGTCCGCAGCAGTCCGGTTCTGAAGAAAGCTATTTTGTTCGCGGCCTTGAAGCCGATACCGAATATTTCTTTGCCATCCGTGTTACAGACGTATTCGATAACGAATCCGAGCTAAGCAACGTGGCTACCGGTACCACCGAAGCTCCGGCCGAAATCTCTATTTCTGTTGATTCAATCACCGATCAGATCGAAGTAGAGACCTCTCAATCCTACAATTTCACGATCACAAATAACGGCTCGGGAACACTTCGCTATGTTGTGCCTTCTTTGATGGAAGAACTGGCTTCCCGTTCTCCGAATCCGGTAAATTCCGGCGACGAGCGTTTTCGTATCCAAACTGATGCCTCCGGCTTTGAAACGGGCAACCCTGTACTTCACGGTGCCGGTGGACCTGATGAAAACGGATATTTCTGGTTCGATGATGAAGAACTCGAAGGCCTTACGTTTGCATGGTTGGATATTTCCGAAATCGGTTCACAAGTTGAGTTTAACAATGAGGTAAACGGTATTGCCGCAATGGAGCTTCCTTTCACCTTTCCATTCTATGGTCAGATGAAAGAAGAAATCAATATAGTGGTTAATGGTATGGCCAGCTTCAACACCGTACCCGGAAGCGGCTCGCCTAACCATACCCCTCTGCCGAATCCCTCCTCACTTCCCAACGACATGATCGCTCCGTTCTGGACTAATCTCGATGCAAGCCTGGGTGGTGCGGTTTTCACCTATTATAATGAAGAAGATGAAAGTTTCATCATTCAATGGCATGAAGTAAACCGCTTCGACAGCGAATCAGACGACACCTACACGTTTCAGGCTATCCTGTCTGTTAGCGGCGGAATCACCTTCCAGTACCTTGACATGGACGGGCGCATCGATCGCGCTACGGTGGGCGTTCAGCCACGCAATAACAACGAAGCGCTTCAGGTATCGTATAACTCACCGTTCACCGTAAGCATGAAAGCCGTTCACATTTCACCCGGCCTGCCCGACTGGCTTACCCTTTCTCCGGAATCCGGAGTTCTCGAACCGGGCCAATCAGTTGAAGTTACGGCTGTGGTTGACGGCTCCGATTTTGTGAATGGTTTCTATGAAACCGATCTGTTGTTTTTGAACAACGATCTGGAAAACTCCTACGCACGGATACCTGTAATTATGGAAGCCGTAGGGGGAACACCCGAGATTCTGCTTAGTCAGGATGTACTCGATTTTGAAACCACATTTCTCGACTGGCCTACCACGCTTGAGCTTGAGATCACAAACGACGGGCGAGGGGCTATCACCTTCGAATCTTTTTCTTTCGAAAACCCCGGTATTGAAGTGGAATTCGATTATGACGGCGTGCCTGCTCTCGAAAGCCGCAGCATGTTCATCACCTACGACCCGACCGAAGTTGAAATTCTGGACGATGTGCTGATGATACAGACCGATGATCCTGAAAATCCGGTTATTGAGATTGCGCTTACCGGCGAGGGACTTGTAGCGCCCGACCTGAGGCTCAATCGCGCCATTTTAAGCGCTGAAGTAGGCCCGAATCAAATTGTGAGCCGAACCATGACATTTCGTAATGCCGGAGGCAGTGATTTGCATTACGAAGTGGATTTTGTGGAAACAACGTCAGGTTTGAATTCTGCCGTAAATTCACCCGATTCACAGGACGAGCAGGCCGAAGAGCTTGACTCTTTCCCGTCCTGGATTCTGTTCGTACAGTCGTCCGGTACCTTAGTACCTGATGAAATAATAGAAGTGACTGTTCGCTTCATCGGAAATGTTGCTCCCGGCGAGTACACGGCCGACATGATTATATCAAGTAACGACCCCTCCAGTCCGCAGCGTACGGTAAGCCTGGAAATGACGGTTAGCACGGCTACTTCTACCGAGCCCATAAGCGATGTTCCGACCGAGTTCAGCCTCGAACAGAATTATCCGAACCCGTTCAACCCCACTACCCAAATTGAGTACGCGGTTCCGGAGGCATCACACGTAACCCTTGAGGTTTTTAATCTGCAGGGGCAGCGCGTAGCCACGCTTGTGAATCAGGAGCAAACGGCCGGCTACCATGCCGCCACCTTTGATGCAGAACGCCTGTCGAGCGGAGTCTATATCTACCGGATAACGGCAGGTTCGTTCACCAAAACACAGAAAATGATGCTCGTGAAATAATACGCGAGCCACGTTTTACCTTCAACCCGGTTCCTTTTCGGAGCCGGGTTTTTTTATGGGTTTTGGTTTTCAGGGTGATGGCTTCCGTGCCTCAACGCTCCCGAATCATTTCAAGCAGATCGCGTTCGGCCAGGTATTTTCCTTCAAAAAACTTATCGGCCTGACCTCGCATTTCGTCTGCATATTTTTCTTCATACTCCCTGTATGTATCCTTGCTTTGCAGCACATATTGCATTCTGTAGGTTGTGTACCCTTCTTTATGGGTTAACTCGGAGCGCATCATTCTGCAACCGAGAAACAATTTCGTACCAAGCACATCCGGGATATGCTGGTCCTGCATCCATCGAACCCACTTCTTCTCGACTTCTTTATCGATATGTATAGTAACTGCGTAAATCATAGCTTTGAATATTTAGGTGCAATTGGTCATTGTGCGCGAACATGCCGTTCAATTGGCAAACAAAAGCATGAATTCATCAACTATACTTCGTTGCACCGCTTCAGGCACTTTCGGTTTGTCCGTTTTTTTCGGACGGCGGCTCTTTATACCGGTGCATTTCAAACGGAATGGGCTTGGTCGCCTCACCTTTGTATATAGAAATGTGCGGATACGGAATTTCAATACCATCCTGATCAAAACGTTTCTTGATCTCAAAATTGATACTTGTGACCATAAATATAAAATCCTCTTTCCGGCACCACACACGCACCCACAAATCTATGGATGACGTCGCAAAGGAATCAAAATGCATGGCCATAGCCGGCTCCTGAAGGGCAAACGTGTTTTTATCAACCACATCCTGTACGATATTTCTGACCCGCTCCAGGTCTTCTTTGTAAGCTACTGAAATTTTTATACTCGCCCTGCGTATCGGGAAACGGGTAATATTGGTAACCTGACTTTTCAACATCATTTCGTTGGGAATCCGCAGAAAATGATTGTCGAACGTGCGCATTTTTACAGACATGGTGTCGATAGAGAGCACCACGCCGGTTGTATTGTTAATGGTTATAATATCACCGATGATAAACGACTTTTCACCAATCAGGAAAAATCCGCTGATAATATTGGATACGCTGGTCTGGGAGGCGAAGCCGATAGCAATTCCCAAAATACCGGCAGCACCAAGCAGAGGTGCAAGCTGGAATCCAAGCTCGTGCAGCACCGTCATGAATAAAATCACAAACCCGACATAAAATACGCTTTTGGCGATCAGCATGGCATAATGAGGGCCGTATCTGTCCGTAATCAGGCCCCTGGTCCATTTACGCAACAGCCCAAGCAACGGTATGCCCACTAATATCAGGGCCAGGACGCGCACTAAAATTTCGGTATCTATTTTTAAGTCCATCATATGAAATACAGTTGTAAACCTTGATTTTCAGGAGTTTTCAGAACCGGATAGATGGAAGCTGATTCAGTACTTTAAACGTACGTTCGGCTATGCCTTTTTTAACCGGGTTGCGCGGCTTTCCGATCAGCGTACTGCCCGGGGCTTCTTCAGGTGGTTTCCCCTTCACGATCAAGTCACTAAATTCATCGCTTCCTTTGTGCTCTATCGTCATTTCATCAGACCAAAGACGGCTTCCGTCGCTGAATATAGAAAGCCTGTCAACACGAATACACAGCTTATCTATATGCAAAAATTGACTTGAATCGTTTTTGATAACAACCGGACAATAACAACGGTACTCCCGTACCATCCTGGTGCGAACCGTACGGCTTGCGGTGGTTGTTAGCCAATAGCATACTTCTCCGCCTTCAAACGTTCCGAACCACGTTTTCACAAGATTTACGGAATTAATTTCGGTAATCTTGAGCATATTATCGGAAGCATCAGAAAGGACAACAGCTATGGGAATACGCGTATAAATGCGGGCTGATGCACCCGGACCGAGGCGAAACTCGTAATCGGGTCTTACCACAAAAGGCAAGTCCGGGAATATCGGTTCTACCGAAATGCGGGGATTTTTAGAGTTCAGGACCCATCTCGACCACGCCCGGCCGTCGTAATCTACGGTAGTTCGATGCAACCGCTCCACTTCGTCGTCTGCTTCAACAGGTTCTTTGGAAGTAGCCCCCCCGGGCTCTGCCAACCCGGTACCTGTATAACCTCCGCTGTCTTCAAACGAACTGCCTTCACGCTCATAGGCAACCCAAAGTTCATTCTCAACCCGGGCCAGATGCAGGTGAAGTGCATTTTGAAGGCTTAATAATATCTCGTCGTTTTTTTCAAGGGAATATTCGCCCCAGATCATAAGTATCCGTTTGTTATTTGCGATTCGGAAGTAAAATATAGAAACATGGCCAAAACCCAAGCTGTGCACGTTGATGCAGCTATAATAACCAATTCTCCTGAATATCGGGATCAAACAGTTTCCTTCTCCCTGACCGGAACGCAAACAAGCACCGGTTTAACCATATCTGCATTTTCCAATGTAGGATAATTAGGGGAAAATTAACAGAAAATAAATCTAATACTTATATTGGAATTAATTTGAGCTTATCAGCTTTTTTCACCAAATTACTACTGTATTATCTTCGCTTAAACTAAGAACGACTTTCACCTTCACACTTCGATTTTGAATATATCTTTCTGGTAATAAATACTTTACATCTATAAATACATGAACTTTAGAAGGAGGCCGACATGAAAACCCCGCGAATTCTTGTACCAACCGATTTTTCCGATCTCAGCAAAAAAGCCCTCATCATTGCTAATGATGTTGCTCAGCTTCTCGACGGTAATGTTACGCCTTTTCACTCCTACATCCCCATTACAGATCTGGACGGGTTTCATTATATGAGTGCCGGCGCAGCCACCCAAAAAAATCTGACTGATATCGAAGACAGCCTCAAGCATCGGCTCGACGATTTTGCTTCCGACCATATAGATGACAAACGATTGAAGTCCGGTGTAATCGGTATCGGAAATCCGGCACACGCCATAGTAGAAACAAGTTCCGACTACGACCTTATTGTTTTAAGCACCCATGGTCGTACCGGATTCAAAAGATTTCTGCTCGGTTCGGTAGCCGAAAAAGTAATGCGAATGGCCGATAAACCGGTGATGGTTGTGGAAGATGATACAAGCTTTAAGCCGGTTAAGCGCATACTCGTTACAACCGATTTTTCTGAAAACTCCAAAGAATCCTTCCCGGCCGCGCGTGCTTTTGCCGAAGCAACCGGAGCCGATATCGACCTCTTTCACGCCGTTATTTATGATCACTTCGATTCACTTGCCAAAGCCGAATCGACCTACGACACCCGCAAGGAAAACCTCGAGCAGATCAGTAAAACCTATTTCGGCGGCATTTCCGGCGAAGTGAACACCAAAGTAGTAACAACAAACAGGTCGGCTCACGAGGCAATTCTGAAGCAGACACAGGAGCAGAAGTACAGCCTGCTGGTCATGTCCACGATCGGACGTACGGGCATCGACTACCTGATGCTCGGCAGCACCACCTCAAATGTAGCCCGTATGGTGCGCTGCGCGGTACTAAGCATCAATCCTAAAAAACAGGCCGCCATGAAACGTGAATCCTTTGAAAAAGAGAAAAAGGATTCGTGAGTTAGAAGTTATTTATGTGAATTATACAAAGGGCAGCCTTCGGAATCCGGAGGCTGCTTTTTTTTACTGTTTTCCCACGAATTCCGATATCGAAACGACTGCCTGATTTTACCTCTTTTCACCTATCCGAATTGTTATTTTCACACAACTTATCTATTATGTAAGCGCTTACAATACCAGCCCTTTAATTCGACTATATGCGTTTCCTGATACGGTTTCTCTCTCTCTTATGCTCCTTCTTACTACTCGCCTTTTCGCTTGCTTCAGCTCAGGAGGTTTCGGTTTCTTTTAATGTAAATATGAGTTATCAGATCAGCGAAGGCAATTTTAACGCGGATACTGATTTTGTGGATGTTGCCGGTTCTTTCAATGGCTGGGACGGTGAAGCGCATACACTTGCCGATGAAAACGGCGATGAAATCTATTCTGTCGAGATCGGCGGGTTTTCTCCGGGAAATACAATTGAATTTAAATTCCGGATAAACGGCGCCTGGGATGGTAATGAGGAATTTCCCGGTGGCGGGCCGAACCGGACCTACACTATCACCGAAGACGATAACGAAATTCTGGTGTGGTATAACGATGAACTTCCGGCAACAGGACCGCCTATTGCCGGATTTTCTCCCGAATCCGTGTCTATTTATGAAAACGGAACGGTCTGGTTTAGCGACCGCTCGGGAGGGCTTGTTACAGAATGGCAATGGTATTTCGACGGAGGCACACCTTCTTCTTCAACTGAACGAAACCCCGTTGTTTCTTATCAAAATCCGGGCATGTACGATGTAACCCTGATTGCAGGCCACGAAGACCTGGCCGACACGCTCACGATCGAACATGTGGTTGAAGTCGGAACCCGCGAACAAACCGACACTCACTGGTGGAACGACGCGGTATTCTACGAAATATTCGTCCGTAGTTTTTTTGATACCAACGGTGACGGTGTTGGGGATTTTCAGGGGATGACCGAAAAGCTGAATTACCTGAATGACGGCGATCCTGAATCCGGCGAGGATTTGGGTATAACAGGAATCTGGCTGATGCCGATTCACCAATCACCAAGTTACCACGGTTATGATGTAACCGACTACACATCGGTCAGCAGCGATTACGGGACCATGGACGAATTCAAAACCTTCCTTGAAGCAGCTCAGGAGCGCGGTATAAGAGTAATTATCGATTTTGTGATGAATCACAGCTCAAACCAGCATCCCTGGTTTATTAAGTCCCGCCAGAATGTTGAAGGATACCGTGATTATTACCGCTGGCGGCCTGATCATCCGGGCTACAACGGACCCTGGGGGCAGCCGGTATGGCACTCATGGGGCGGACATTATTACTACGGCTTGTTTTGGAGCGGTATGCCGGATATTAACTTTGCCCATCAGCCGGTTAAGGAGAAAATGTTTGAAGCAGCCGATTTCTGGATTAACGAGATCGGGGTTGATGGGTTCAGGCTCGATGCCGTTACCTATATTTTTGAGGATGGAGATCAGCTTGAACATACCGATGAGACCTTCGAATTCTGGCATGAGTTTAACCAGCACGTCAAGTCTTCAAATCCCGAAGCGGTCACCGTTGGGGAAGCCTGGACCAATACGGAGCAGATTATCCCTTATGTAACCGAAGACCGGCTCGATCTGGCGTTTGAGTTCGATCTCTCCTATGCTATTCTGAATGCCGTTCGGAATGGAAATGCGTCGAATCTTCACACCCAGATGCAGAAAGTGTATAACAGCTACAATTACTTGCAGTTTGCCACATTTCTGACCAATCACGATCAAAACCGGGTAATGAATGAGCTCAATAACAACTGGGAGCAAGCCAAAGCCGCTGCATCCATCTATCTTACCCTGCCCGGCGTACCTTTTATCTATTATGGAGAGGAAATAGGGATGACCGGTTCCAAGCCGGATCCTCAAATTCGAACCCCGATGCAGTGGACCGACGGATCAAACGCCGGATTTACGACCGGCACGCCCTGGATCGGCCTCAACAGCGATTTCCATATACGAAATGTTGCCGTTCAGCAAACTGACCCCAACTCTCTGCTTAACTGGTATAAATCCCTTATCTCGGTCCGGAACGCGCAGCCTGCTCTCCGTACGGGTTCCTATCAGCCCGTAATGAGCAGTCACGATTCCGTATTCGCTTTTTTACGGGAAGAAAATGATGAACGCCTTCTTGTGGTAATAAACACCTCATCCACAGATCACGAGCAGATCGACCTTATGCTTGCGGGATCACAGCTTTTGCCGGGCGAGTATGAAATTGAAAATCTACTGAAAGGCGACATGCTCAGCCTCACCGTAGGTTCATCAAACCGGCTCGAAAATGTTTCTATTGATGCTTATGATGCCTTTGTTCTTCCCTTGAGCGAGGTCATTCCGGTTTCCTTAGAGCCTCAGCGCGAACAGGCCGAATCGTTCAGGCTCGACCAGAATTATCCCAATCCGTTCAATCCGTCCACAACTATTAGATACCATGTAGCTGAGTCGGCTGAAATATCTATTCAGGTTTACAATGTGCTCGGTCAGCGCGTCTGGAACACCTCCCCTGCCATGCAGAACGCCGGAACACACCAAGTGATCTTCGATGCCCGGGGACTTTCGAGCGGCATCTATTTCTACCAGCTTCACGCAGATGGAAATTTAATGGATTCCCGTAAAATGCTTCTGCTCAAGTAGTACAGATAGAAAGAATCGGGCGAAATTCATTCCGGATCATAAAAATAAAAAGGCAGGCAGATGCGATAATCTGCCTGCCTTTTTTTAATTTTCTACTCAGAATTTGTCTTCTCAGAATCTGAAATTAGCTCCGATCACTACATGGTAGCGGTTCACCGAAGTGGAA
>PXDL01000564.1 GCA_003566395.1 Balneolia bacterium
GCTCGCGCGACGGTTCATGGGAAATTATTCAGCGTTTTTCAGATATCTATCCGTATGTGAAGGCCATTCGGTTTCGTCGCAATTATGGTAAAAGTACCGCACTGCACCACGGATTTCAGGAAGCTACGGGCGATTTCGTCGCCACTATCGATGCAGATCTGCAGGACGATCCCTTTGAAATTCCGGCCATGATCGACAAGCTGAAGCAGGAAAATCTTGACCTTGTATCGGGCTGGAAGCAAAACCGTAAGGACCCCATCACAAAAACTATTCCTTCCCGCTTCTTTAACTATGTTACGCGCGTGGTTACCGGTATCCGGCTGCACGATTTCAACTGCGGGCTTAAAGTGTACCGGAGTGAAGTGGTTAAACGCCTGGAATTGTACGGAGAACGGCATCGCTACATTCCGCTGCTGGCCTACTGGGACGGTTACCGGGAAATCGGGGAGAAACCGGTTAAACATCATGCCCGAAAATACGGAGAGTCAAAGTTCGGGCTTTCCCGGTTTATTTACGGTTTTCTGGATTTATTTACGCTTATGTTCGTGAGCTTCTATTTGCAGCGGCCGATGCACTTTTTCGGTTCGGCCGGCATTTTCTCGGTCATACTCGGCTCTCTGATTACGGTTTACCTTGTGTATATGCGGATTTTTCATGATGAGTTTCTGTCCCGTCGACCACTACTGCTTTTCAGTATTTTGTTAATTCTTGTCGGTTTTCAATTTTTGTCGATCGGTCTCTTCGGTGAAATGATGGTTCGCAGCCGGCGAAATACCACCCCGGTGAATGTGGGTGAAACCCGAAATACCGACAGGCAGGAATGAGTCAAATCGCCTACGACCCCGTGAAAGACAAACTGGCCGCGGTTATACGCAGATCCCGGCTTTTACGCACTCTCTTCTACATCACCCTTGATCTTTTTTTTCTGCGAAGCTGGCATATCAGGCGCAAAGCAAAGGAATTGTTCGGGGCAAAAGACATCAAACCGGCCATTCTGGATGCAGGCTGCGGATTCGGACAGTACGACCGCTTCATGCTTCGCAAGCTAAGTCCGGCTCACATCCTGGCCGTGGATGTGAAGGACGATTACCTCGAAGACTGCCGGCGGTATTTCCGGTCGAACATCAGAAAAGGAGTCATTGCGTTTGAAAAAAAGGACTTGCTGGAGTTTGATGAAGGGTCCTTCGACTTTATACTTTGTGTGGATGTGCTTGAGCATATTGTAGAAGACGTAAGAGTGATGCGTAACATGAAAAAATGCCTGAAACCCGGCGGCTATTTTCTGATGCATTCACCTTCTCATTTAGCTGAAGAAGATGCCGGGGACGACAAGTTTTTTGTGGATGAACACGCCCGGGCCGGATATTCCAATCAGGAACTGCGGGCGAAATTCAAACAGGCGGGCCTCAAACCGGAATACATCCGTTACACCTACGGTACCTGGGGGCACATGGCCTGGGTAATGATGATAAAATGGCCTATGCTGCTGCTCAACAAAGCCGGATTTTGGGCCGCGGTGCTGCTTCCGTTCTGGTATTTGATTGTATTCATCCCGTCCATGCTGCTAAATTATGCCGACACGCGCGCAAATAATGTAGAGGGCACGGGAATCATTGGGCTGGCCCGAAAGCCGCTGAGTTAATATGAGCCGAAAGCTGCAATGTAAAATAATTGTAAATACAATAAAGTTGCATTTAGGTGGTTGTGGCAAGTAAGTTGCATGTTTATATTCCCACCTGCAACTAACTTGCGTTTCTAAACCTAAATTAATCTATGATGTTGTCTAACAATTCAAAAATACTTCTACTAATATCGTTGTTTCTTTCTGCCGGGCTTTTTCTAAATGCCTGCAGCGACAGCACCAGCTCCGATGATCCGGCAGATCCCGAAATTACGGGTTTCCTGATTGAAGAGCAGGGTGTTGAGATTGTTCGGTATGAGAACGGTACCTACACCTTTAATGAAAACCGCGATGATTATGTCGTGGATAATTCGTTGTCCCTGAGCACGACTCATGTGGGCGGAAATCTGGTCCGTACTTCTGCAGAAGAGGAAGAAATCGGCGATCGCCGGTATTTTACTCCTTCCGTTACCATCCGTTTTATTCAGGATGACGGCGATGTGATCGATCTTCCCGAAGAGCGTACCGACGGCGGCACCGGAAGCGAAATCAATCCGGAAGGCTATTTCCGTCTTAAGTGGGATTGGACCGATCCGGCAGCGAGCCGTAACGCCAATCTGGAGCAACACGGCAGCGACGGTTCATGGATGTTTCACATCCGCGCCGACTATGAAGGTAATGCAGGCGTTACTTTCCGCGTTGACCGTTGTGACGGCGATCGTGAGCTTGAGAACGTTCCGGGTGAAAATAACCGCATCGATCAGGTCAGAAACTGCTCCGTAGAAGAAATAACGATTTTCCAGGCTTCAATTGCCATGCCGGTTTTTGTTGATCAATATGATTTGACCGACGAAACGGGCAAGTACCCGCACATGCGGCACGAGCGTCAAAGATAATCTCCAACAAACCGTATTTTCATGTTTCCTAAAACTGCACAGTCGGTTTTAATTATTGCGGGAATCATCTTCGCAGGTCTTTTTTTAAAGGCCTGTGAAGATAACCCCGCAAGTTCCAACGGCGAAGACGAACATTCTGCCGCCATCGGGTTCAAACTTTTACTCAACGATCAGGTGCTGGTCCGGTATTTCCAGCTTGAATATGAACTGGATCCTGAGGGCGAATTCCCTGAATTTGTTCAGGGTGATGCCCTTTATTTGTCGGCTGAGAATCTTGATAACAACCGTCTTGAAGACATTCGTTTGCGATGGATTGACCGGGACGGTATCGTGTTTGATCACCCTGAATATAATCCTGAAGCAGGCGGAGAGTGGAACATTGCATTCAGTTTTCGCGACCCGGATAATATAAGTCAGCAGCAGCCTGCCGATGAACGCCCGCTGGCCTTCATATACGACCGCGATGAACAAACCTGGGTTTTTGATATAGAGCTGCTTCAACCGGGAGAAACTGCCGTGCGAATGGAGCTTTTTCATCTCGACCATGCCGACCTCTCCCCGCGTCCCTTATCGATTATCGTGGATATGTAATTATTGCTTACCTTTGGCAGCAATCAGCCGGTAAGCGTTATCTTTAAATCTGCGCTGTGAAATGTCATGTAAACCCATTCAGGCCAGAACGTTTTCTCAGAAACCTTGACTTCATCCATTCTGTTACATATTAAAAGCCTGACTGTTGCGGCAGCCGGGCTTTTGTTGTTTACACTTCCTGTCGGTGCCGTTGGCGCTGATGCTGAAGATGCGTCGGGCCGTGGTGTTATTTCGGGAACCATCACCTCGCAGGAAGAGGGGCAGCCGGTACTCAATGCCAGTATTTTTGTAGAAGAATTGAACAGGGGCACGGTCAGCCACCGGAGCGGGGATTTCATCATCCGGAATGTGCGCGAGGGAAGTTACCTGCTGCGAATTCAGCATGTAGGCTACGAAACGGCTTTTCGGCAGGTGGACGTGACCGCCGATGACACCACCCATGTAGAAATCAGCCTGAACCGCGGCAGAATACGGGCTGAGGATGTGGTAGTGACAGGTGAGTATCAGCGGGATGACCAGACAACCGGAGTTGAGCGTGTACTTACCGGCCGTCAGCTAAGGCTTCAACTCGGCCAAACCATTGCAGAAACACTTGATGATGAACCGGGCCTTTCCCAGCGGAGTATGGGGCCGGCTCCCGCCCGACCGGTACTGCGCGGCCTGGGTGGAGATCGTTTGATGATACTTGAAGACGGCGGTCGAACCGGCGACCTTTCTTCAACGGCTGCGGACCACGCGCTGGCCATCGAACCTATGACTGCCGAGCATATCGAGCTGATTCGTGGTCCTTCAGCGTTAATACATGGTTCCAACACCCTCGGTGGGGTCATCAATGTTATTCGGGGCCAGATACCTATCGACAGGCCCGACCACCTTCACCTGAGCGGTACCACGCAGCTGCAAAGCGTAAATACCGGCGTGGCCGGAGGATTACGCATGTACGGCCCGATTTCAGATTCCTTCGCGTTTCGGGTTGACGGCAGTGTGCGCGATGCCCGAAATATGAACACTCCGGGCGGGGAGCTTATCAATACAGGAATTACGACTTATAATGCGTCGGCCGGGCTTAGTTTTATTCGTCCGTGGGGTATGCTGGGCGTTTCGGGGAATCTGCTCGATACTAAATACGGAGTTCCGGGCGGGGTCGGTATCGTGGATGCGCATCCCAACGGTGTGGATATCGAGATGTTCAGGCGGTACGCAGAATTTAAAGGGCGCGTGTACCTCGGTGATGATTTTCTCCGCCGTATCGATACCGATGTAACCTATTCCTTCTACAAGCACGATGAACTTGAGAGACCCGATTTTGAAACAGATTCACGAATCGTGGGTTCAACTTTCGGGGTGCTTACAACCAACGCACGAACCCATTTGCATCACAACGGCACACCCATCTCAGACAAAGGATTATTCGGCGTTTGGGGGGAGCACCGGGATTACGCCTCCGGAGCCTTTTCCGAAACACCGGAAACCATAGAGCAGGCCTTCGCTTTTTATACCTTTCAGGAAGCCACTCCCGGCGATTGGAATCTGCAGTTTGCGCTGAGATACGATTTTCGCAGGGTGAGTCCGCAGCGCGAGCGGGATTCGTTTCTGATCGGGCCGATTCGGGAACGCAGCTTCGGCGGATTCTCCGGTTCAATCCGGGCGGCTTATCTTTGGGGCGACAGGCTCAAAACCGGCGTAACCCTGATGCGCGCTTTTCGTGCCCCGGGAATAGAGGAACTTTTCTCGGAAGGGCCTCACCTGGCAAATTTTTCCTATGAAAAAGGAAATCCGCTGCTTGGTGCAGAATTCGGACTGGGAACCGATTTGTTCGCAGAGTATTATTTTCCGGGGGGAAGCGTATCGGCCGCCGTGTTCCGGAATCAGATGAACAACTACATCTTTCCGCGCGATACAAACGAACTGGCAACCCGCCGAGCCGACCTGAATAAATTTATTTTTGATGAGCAGCGTGTACTCATGACCGGCTTTGAACTTCAGGCGAAATACCGAATTTTAGCTGCATTTCAGCTCAGCAGTGATATCAATTTCGTGCGAGGGGATTTTATAGATGAAGGGAAATCGTTTCCAATCATCCGGACCGGAGGCAGCGACGTGGCCGTACCCATGATGCCGCCACTTTCGGGAAGAACCACCCTTGAGTGGAGCAGGGGAGACCTGAGGTTGGGCAGCTCGGTTCGCTATGCCGCATCACAAAACCGCGTTGATCAGTTTGAGCGCCCCACCGACGGCTATACGGTGTTTGATGCTTTCGCACAGTACAATATGAGCACAGGGCCGGTTCTGCATACGTTCACCCTGAATGTGGAGAATATCGGAAACGCAACCTACCGCAACCATCTTTCCCGTATCAAGGAAATTTATCCCGAGCCGGGGGTTAATGTGCGCCTGTTGTACCGGTTTTATTTCTGACCGGATTCCTGTTTTCCGGGATTGTCAACAGCTGCAGGCGGGGTAAACTTTTCTTTGGCGAAGCCGGTCACATAAAAATAGAGAGCGGCGTTCATCAGCTTATTCATCGCGCTTGAAACCAGCAGCATGCCCGCGACCGGCGCCACGGCCATATTCAACAAACCGGAAAGCTCAATGCCCGCCCACATAAAAATGAGGTCTTTACTCGGCAAAAAGGGCAGCCGGTTTACCACAATGATTACTCCCACAAAAATCAGCCAGGTTGTAACCGGAATATCGGGCAGAACAACCATCCACTGAAATACCAGAAACATATGGTGCAGCACAAACCGACCCGCATAAATAGAAAAAACAATGGCGGTGGTTCGCTTGCCGAGACTGTAGATTCCGGCCCGGTATTTCCAGCCTAAAACCCCAAGAACGATGACAGCTGCGGTGATTAGCCAAACGGTTAAGCTGTCCACCGCCGGGATGAAAACGGCCGGGTTTATGATTTCGAAACTGACCAGAAAGATGAGAAGCAGCAGGGCCATCACATACGAACAGCCTGCCGAAAGGATGTTGTTATCGCGGACCTGTTTGGTGAGTTTCTTTGTCGAAAAGCTGGTCCGGGCTTTAGCCCACATAACCAGATAGACCTCTCCGGAGTAGCCAACTACTTCCTCATTGTAAATGCGCTTGGCCAGAAATACCTTGAAAAGTTCGCGTCTTTGTATTTTCCAAAAGCGGCGGTAGATGAGTAGCTCGGCGGCAGGAAGTGAGAAAAAGAGCAGCAGGAAAATGAGATAAAACAGCGGGTGAGTCGGAAGCTCCTGAAGTACATCACCCCAGCCAATTCGAAAGAGCTGATAAATGATAAGGCCGGTGATGAAGATTCCGACCAGCTGCCGGAGCCTTTTTTTTAGCTGCTGCCATTCAGCCCGGCCGGCAGACTCCCGTATGCGATGGAAAAAGGATTTCAAAAATGTCGGTAAAATTGAACCCACGGGCCGGTTTATAGCCGGAAGTTCGTTTTAGGAGTGTTTTTCCCTGATTTTGTGGGCAATCCCGGAGGTCTCTTCCACATTAAGGATAAAGGCGATTCCTTTCCCCGGTTCGTTCAGTTTTGTCTCGTCTATGATGGACTGCATTACCTTTTCGGCCTTGTCCTCGCTGATCAGTGTGAGGACAATCTCCTTTTCAGGCTCAATCAAAAGAGAGAACAACTTCTGGTTTTCGTGAATCCCGGTTCCCCGTCCGTAAATGATGGTTCCCCCTTCAGCGCCGGCTTTCTTGGAAGCTTCAACGACTTTAGAGCAGCTCCCTTTATCCACGATTGTTACGATGAGTTTGTATTTATCAGAATCCTGAGACATGGCAGTATCATTTACCGTTTAGTGATTTATCAGATGCGATATTCCGGCCGCAGCTTGAACATTTACAATAAAAGAAATTCCTTTATTGGGCTCATTAAGATCTAAGTTTTCAGAAATCGTATCCATAACCGTACGAACCTTATCTTTTTCTATCAGACTGAAAACCACATCTCTTTCGGGATCGAAGGTAAGTCCCCAGAACGAGGAGGCCGATTTACCGCTGGTACCTTGCCCCGGAATAATGGTTCCGCCTTCACAACCACAAGTCTTGCTTACCTCGATAACTTTAGAGCCAAGCCCTTTTTCAACTATGGTGATGAGCAGTTTCCTGTCATCAATCAGTGATAGTTCCATATTATTTTTTGTCTTTTGCTCCGTAAAGAATTCCGAGAATCAGCACTGATAAGATCGGTGCGAGTGCTACGAGGGAAATCATGCCAAATCCTTCAACGAGCGGATTACTACCCTCGGTAACGTCAGAAAAACCAAGCGCAATTGCAACCACGAAGGTAACGGTCATCGGACCTGTTGCCACACCGCCTGCATCAAAAGCTATGGACGTAAACTCCCGGCTTGTAAAGTAGATCAGAATTAAAGCCAGAATGTAACCCGGAAGGATGATATAAACGAGTTCAAGACCAAAAATGATGCGTGTCATGGCCAGGCCTATGGAGAAGGCCACCCCGATAGAAATCGTCAGCAGCATCACACGTTGCGGAATATAGCCGCTTGATACTTTTTCCACTTCCTGATTAAGCACCCGAACGGCAGGCTCGGCAAAGGTAGCCACAAAACCAAGCACAACTCCGATAGGGATAATAATCCAGGAGTAGTCCATTTGGCCTATAGTGATCCCCATTTCGGTCCCGGCCGGCTGAAACCCGGTATGCACTCCATGCAGGAAAAATGACATTCCCAACCAGGTAAGTACAACACCGGTAAGCAGGCTGAGTACCCGTTTCGTCTCCAGCCGGAGCATGTAAAACTGGAAGAAAATAAAGAATAAAATTAGTGGAGTAAGCGCCATCGCCACTTCCAGCAGCGTACCCAGAAAGGTGTATGTTCCCGGCTCCTGATCGAGTTCTGCATCGGCCGGGACATCATATACAATGCCGAGCAGTAACACCGCCAATACCGGTCCGATGGAAGCAAGGGCAACAAGCCCGAATCCGTCCTGAGAGCTGGTTTTACTTTTCAGAACCGAGGCGACCCCGACCCCGAATGCGAGAATAAACGGAACCGCCATCGGGCCGGTGGTAACACCTCCGGCATCGAAGGAAATGGGGACGAAATAACTATCTGACCAGGGTAGGAAAATAATCGCGAAAATAAGCGTGTAGCCGCCTATCAGAAAATAATTTATAGACAAGCCTGTGATGATCCTGACCATGGACAGCGTCACAAAAATTGCCAGCCCGACCGCCACGGTAAGGATAAGACTGGTTCTGGGTATGATTCCTCCCGAGGCCTGATCTACGTAACCGGCCAGAACCCATACGTCCGGTTCGGCAACGGTAATCGCAAATCCCAGAATGAAGCTGAAAAACAGCACGATCCACACTTTTCCCGTTTTGGGAAGGGCCGAGCCTATCATTTCTCCAACCGGAAGCAATCCGGCATGTACCCCTATCAGGAATAAAATGAGACCGAAAGTTACAAGAACAAGCCCGGTTATGAACTGA
The DNA here is from genome assembly GCA_003566395.1 of Balneolia bacterium. GTDB lineage: Bacteria > Bacteroidota > Rhodothermia > Balneolales > Cyclonatronaceae > Cyclonatronum. The sequence goes on from PXDL01000564.1 coordinate 8,564, forward strand.
AGAAAGATATCATTGGGTAAGAAAATGACCGTGTACTGTAGAATAATCACCACAGTAGCAATCGGGAAGACGGCCATCAACACTTCTTTAATTGTATCTTTAACGATGCCCATAGCTGTTGTTCAGGCTGAATGAACGTACTTTAAACTTTTTGAAAGTTGAGTCTCATGAAGCTGCGCTGTGAAAATACTCTTTTTCAGTACAAATTGTAGTTTTTTGGGGGAAACTAATTAGCGCCTCCTCATATACTCACAAGACATTGAATAACATCGAATGATATTGACTTGCATAAACAATATCCGGCTCATTTTTTTGAATTTCACCAGACTGTTGTCCGGGGAAACTGATTCTTACTGTATCCGTTGGCAGCATGTTTTTGTCCCGCGGATTGAACGGAATGTTCCGGCCAAACTACGAAGTTTCGTGCCCTGAAGTAGTTTAGAGCCGGAGTTTTTACTTTTTTGGATTAGAGTTAAGAATGGGTAGAGGCCCATGCAAAAAGGCTGAAATCCTACTCATAGTTTGATTTAAAGGACCAAATCCGGCCTTGTGAAAAAATGGCGAAGGTCGCTCCGCTCCCAATTTTGAATGGTGGGTTTTGAATTTTGAATGACCTCCGTCAAAAAATGCATCCATGTAAATGATGA
>PXDL01000069.1 GCA_003566395.1 Balneolia bacterium
ATTAACAGTAATAAATGGTAAGTGTGAGGCCTTAGTTGGCAAAATTCAAGTTTTCCCAGGGGAATCACCGTAGGTACTGAACGGTGATTTTGCCTATCTTTGAAATCGACAACGAAATAAAATCACATTAATTTAATGAAATGTCTAAAGTAATCACTTCCAAAGCCAATCTTGATTTCGGAATAGAAAATCTTGCTCCGATGGAAACGCCCGGCTGCATTCTGATGGTGAAACCGACCTATTTTTCGGTTGATTATGTCATTAACCCGCACATGGAGGGGAATGTCGGCAATGTTGACAAAGAAAAAGCTATGCAGCAGTGGGAACAAGTGCGCGATGCCCTGGGCCAATCGGGATTGACGATACACGAGCTTGAGGGAGCCTCGAATTTGCCTGATATGGTGTTCTGCGCCAATCAGAGCCTCCCTTATGTTGATGACGACGGAACACGCGAAGTGATAATGAGCATTATGGACTCCGACCACCGTAAAAACGAAGTCCCGCTTATTGAGGAATGGTATCAGGAGCATGGTTATCAGATTCATCACCTCAACTACAAAAAAATACCACGTTTCGAAGGCATGGGGGATGCGCTCTGGCACCGGGGCAAAAAACTGCTTTGGGGCGGCTACGGCTTCCGGACTTCCCTTGAGGCCTATCATTTTATTTCCGATACCTATAAAGTACCGGTAATCGCGCTCAAACTTAAGCATCCCGAGTTTTACCATCTCGATACCTGCTTTTGCGTACTCGACAGCAAAACGGTTCTGATTTATCCGGAAGCCTTTCAGCCCAAAGGTCTAAACCTGATTAACACGATGTTTGAACGAATTATTGAGGCTCCGAAATCCGAGGCTTTGGAGCAGTTTGCCTGTAACGCCACCTGCCCCGACGGCAAGCACGTGGTCATTCAGCGGGGAGCCACAGAAACAAACCGCAAGCTAAGAGAAGCCGGTTACGAAGTCATCGAAGTTGATACCGGTGAATTCCTGAAAAGCGGAGGCAGTGTTTTTTGCATGAAGATGATGGCCTGGTAAACTAAAGCTCTTCTTATGTTTAAAACGCAATAGGTCACTAACGCATCACAGTTTTACGGACCGCCCTGTGCGGGCTTTTTTACGAATCCGGAATTTGTCGTTTATGAAAAACCAGGCTCTACTTGCTTTGCTGCTGTCTTTTTTGATGCTTTCTGCATGTGCCGAACACCCAGGCGATCCTCAGACTACGGGGATTCAGCAGTTTATCGGCGAAGGCTTCTCTTTTAAGTATCCCGACAATGCCACGCTTGATATTCGGGGTGAAGATGTCTGGGCCACGCGAACTCTCACGGTTCGCGGACAGGATTTGACTCTTTCAACCGACTCCGGAGACATCACACTGCCCGCTTTTGAATTTATGGTTGAAGTATTTGAAAATCCCGGCGGATTGGATCCCCGTACGTTCGCCCGGCAACAAATATCGGGCGGATATCAGGAAGCCCTTGACCGAAACGAGCCTTCCGGAATGTGGCCGGTTGATCCGGAGTCGGGAGAGGTAATCGGCCGAAATGTCCGGGTACGCGGGCTTGAAGCTTTTGAGGCCCGTTTTTTTGCGGGTGATGCGTATATCGTTCGAACCTACACCGGCAACGAATCGCGCATCATCGCCCTCACATACCGGGATATGCCGCCTGAAAACAATCCGCTTCACGAAAACTGGAAATCGGTCAGGCTCTACGCCCTTGATTCAGTTCGGATCAGGTAAACCATCTGAGGGCAGGGCTTTATTTCATGATGCTGGATTTTTTAGTATAATCAAGGCTTGCCGCAGCGGCAGTAGAAAAGAGTGGAACATGTGAAGCCGTTCGGGGCTTAAACACTCCCGGATTCTTTTTCGAAACCTGATAAACAGTATGTATCCTACTCAAACCCATTACCCAAACCGTCAGTCTCACCCTGAATCTGCATGAGCACACCCGATAACCCGATTCGTCCTACCAAAGAAGAACTTGAGGAAAAGAAAAACTGGTTCACCTATTTTCTGAAGGGGGTTGAATGGCTGGGCAATCTTCTTCCGCATCCGGTTACGTTATTTGCTCTTTTCTGTTTAGGAGTAATTTTGATTTCCGGCCTGGCCGAGTTCCTCGACTGGCAGGTTGAGGATCCCCGCCCGGAAGGAACTGAAGGCCGCTCGCCCGACGGCATAATTACGTCGGTGAGCCTTATGAACGCGGAAGGCTTCAGACGAATCATCGCAAATCTGGTAACCAATTTCACAGGTTTTGCCCCCCTTGGCACGGTGCTTGTAGCCTTGCTTGGCGTGGGAGTGGCCGAACACTCCGGCCTCATAAAAGCAGCCATTCGCGGTATTGTGCTAAAAGCCGTAGCAATTCAACCAACCGTTGGCGACTCCCGCTCCTTTTTAGACCGCTTTGTGAAACGCCCGGTAGCTTATTTCATGTCACCGAAGATACTGGTCGCTTTTGCGCTGGTTTTCTCGGGTATTATTTCTAACACCGCTTCCGAGCTTGGTTATGTGGTTCTCGTGCCGCTCGGAGCCGTGGTGTTTCTCTCCCTGGGACGCCACCCTCTGGCCGGTCTCGCCGCAGCATTTGCCGGAGTTTCCGGCGGATACAGCGCGAATCTGCTGCTGGGCACGATCGACCCTTTGCTGGCCGGACTAACCCAGGAAGCAGCTCAACTGATCGATCCTACCTATACTGTTCATGCTGCGGTAAACTACTATTTCATGTTTCTGAGTGTATTTGTGATTTCCACACTCGGAACATTTGCTACCGTGTATATTGTGGAACCCATGCTCGGACCCTACGACCCGAGTATCGCCATGGAGGAACTCGATGATACCGATGGAATGGAGCCGCTTACAGCAGATGAGAAAAAAGGACTGTTCTGGACAACCATTTCTGTCATTGGAATGGCAGCTGTTATTTTGCTGCTTACCGTTCCCGAATGGGGTCCACTGCGAAACCCCGACCCGGACGTTACTTTGTTTCCGGCCACCATTTCCCCCTTCCTGAACGGCATTGTAGCTTTCATATTTATCGGCTTTATCATCCCCGGGCTTGTTTACGGGAAAATTGTGGGCACCATCCAGTCCGACCGGGACGTGATTGACGGCATGGCGAAGTCGATGGCTACACTCGGGCTGTATATTGTAATTGTCTTTTTTGCGGCCCAGTTTGTCGCTTATTTCGGGTGGACCAATCTCGGGCAAATTCTGGCTGTAAACGGTGCCAACTTTTTGCAGAACATGAATATGACCGGCCCCTTCGTTTTCGTATTCTTCATTTTTATTTCCGGTTTTGTAAATCTGATGCTCGGCTCTGCATCGGCGCAGTGGGCGGTTACAGCTCCCATTTTTGTGCCCATGCTTATGCTCATCGGCTACAGCCCCGAGGTAATTCAGGCGGCTTACCGTATCGGCGATTCGGTAACCAATATCATCACCCCGATGATGAGTTATTTCGGGCTTATTCTTGCCTTTGCCAACAAGTACGACCGGAATCTCGGTATCGGTACCATTATAAGTATGATGCTTCCCTACAGTATCTTGTTTTTCATCGGATGGATGCTGTTATTCTTTATCATGATTTTTGGTTTCGGTATTCCTCCGGGCCCCGGCGCAGAAATCTATTTCGACATCGATGCCTTACAGGCGCCCTGATTCCGGGCTACGAAACGAGCCGTCTCAAAAATCGATAATGATCCCTATTGTAGGCAGGATGGATGATTCGCTCAGCTGATCAACCCGCGTAAGAACCGGTTCTCCGTTTTCCTGTTCCAGAAGATAACTCGGCTCCGAAGGCGTGTTCTGGCCCAGCACGTTCTGAATTTCCAGATACACATCCAGCGAAAAACTGTCGAAATTCCATTTACGGTCAACTCTGATATCGGTAGTATTAAAAACGCCCAGGCGATTTTCACCGAGCCTGTCATATTCAAAGGCGAATGCGGGATACACGGCTATCGAACGCTCTTCATCAATCGGAGCAAAAGGAGTTCTTCCAATGAAACGCGAGCGAAGGCTGAACTCCCAGCTTTCACCAAGCCTGTACCCACCGGTGAAAGTAAGCAGATGCCGGCTGTCCCATACCGATGGCAAAAATTCCGAGCGGTCGAAACCCGTAAACTCGCTCCAGAACAATGTATAGGCTAAAATAGCATAGTAATTAGTTTCAAATTTCTGCTGATAAAGAAATTCCATTCCATAGGTTCGTCCGCGTCCGGCTGACTGTACGTCTTCATTTCCAAGCACTTCAAAACCACCGCCGAGATTGGCAAGGCTCACTCCTTCATCAACCGATACGGGATAATCTTCATAAAGCTTTAGGAAACCTTCGAGGGCAAATCTGGTGCTTGATCGGGGAAAATATTCCAGGCCCAGCGTGAGGTGATCTGACCTAATGTAGCTGACATCACGGTTTACGAGTTGGTTTTCCTGCCGGAATCCGAGCAGATTGAGCGGCGGCTTCTTAAAGTAACGTCCGGCCGAGGTGTTCAGCCGCCATCGGGCCTGTTCGTCCAGCCGGTAACTGAGCGCCAACCTGGGGGATAGTGTCCTGTAGATTTCATGCCCAGTGTCTGTAAAACTGTTGCCGTCGAACCGGATCCCGGCCGTTACATCCAGCCGGTCCCGGGCAAACGGGCGCGACCACTGATAAAATGCGCCGTAGCTTAAAAACCCGATTTCATCATCGAACGCAACGCCGGCGTTTTCATCAAAAAAATCATTATTGAAACGGTTCCATCGAATGCTTAGGCCGGTATTGTGGGTGCTTTCTTCACCGAAATAGCGCAGTTCCGTTCGCGCTGTTGTACGCAGCTCCGAAGCGCGGTTCCGTGAAAACAACCCCTGTTGGTTTTCATTATCCCGGAAACGGCTGAAGTCGTTATAGAACCAGCTGTTGCTGATGCTGCTCAGCCAGAATCCGTTTCCGCTTTCCATCCGGCTTCGCCACGCAATTCCTGTGGTGTTGGACTGCTGCCGGATTACCGGAACCTGCTCCAGAATAGCCTGCTGATCGAGGCTAAGGTCGTCGGGCACATTAATCCGGAAATCATCAATCGAGCCGACGCCCGTGAGATAGACATCATTAAAGGAGTCGATTCGGTGATTAAGCTTGTACTGATAATCCCAATAGTCGGGGAGAAACGGTAAATCAATAAGCTGAAACAAAAGCTGCAAATAAGACCGGCGAACGGAAGCGATGAAAGTGGTATTCGAGCTGTTTTGGCCACCTTTGAAAAGCGGACCTTCTGCCGTCAGCGCCGCCTCACTGGCACCAACTCTGAAATTGGTTCTAAACTCCCGGTCATTTCCGGTTCGCTGATTAAACTGGAGCACACCCGAAAGCGCATTGGCATAGCGGGCACCGAAAGCGCTGGTACTCAATTCCACGCCGTCGAAGAACGAGACGTTGAGCAATCCCACCGGACCGCCGGCACTTCCCTGCGTGGAAAAATGATTGATGGTGGGAATTTCAATGCCGTCCAGGAAATAAATGTTTTCGTTGGGCGCGCCACCACGGATAATCACATCGTTTCGAAAACCGGTTACCGAGCCCGAAACGCCCGGCAGCGACTGCACCACTTTAGCGATATCACTGTTACCGGCCGGATAGGTGGCGATTTCTTCCGGCGAAAGGCGGTTAAACGAAGACGGACTTTCTACCGGTTTCCGGAATGGTTCGGAAAGAGTGAACACAACCTCGTCGAGCGCTTCACCTGTAGGCTCAAGCTCAAAATTAATATCCCTGTTCCCGGCTGAACGAACCGAAATATTTATCCGCCTGCTGGTTTCATAACCTACAAACGTAGCCACCACCACATAGCTGCCTACGGGAATATTCCGGATTTCATAAAAACCCTCCGGATCAGTAGCGGCTCCCAGCGAGGTCCCTTCGATGCCCACATTGGCTCCCTGAAGCGGCTCACCCGAACGCGCATCCGTTACCGTACCCGTAAGCGTTCCGGTTGACTGAGCCTGCGCAAATGGCAAAGAGAGAGCAAGTGTAAAAACAATACCTAAACTCATTAACCGCACACAAAAATAATACATACCGTTTATCCGGGGTTTATAGTTCTCCACGAGTCAGGGTTTTTTAGCATCTTGATTCCTTTCTTGAAAGACCCGAAACACGCCGGCAGACAAAAGTTTAAAAAATTATGTTGTGGCCACAGAACTATTCTCTCTGCAATTTTCGTTCGCGTACACCCGGCATAAAAAGGAATGGATTTCTATTTTTTGGAAATCTCGGCCTGATTACCCAAATTCACCTTCCTCTAATTTATTAATCGGTTCCGGACTGCTAAACGATAACTTCACCGGATTAGGTACTGCAAACATTTACTACACGACTATGAAATTATTTTTACTGCCTGCTTTACTTTTACTTTTTCTCTCATACGTATCACCTGTTCAGGCTGAACATCACGAAGATGAACCTCTGGCGATGAAAATGACTGATCGCCTTAAAACAGGATATTTCGATATCGGCATCCTTCTGCAAAGCCGTGGTGTGTTTTCCTTCGAGGACGATCTGTTTCTGGGCGGACGCAAGTTCGATCTCGGCGCTACACGACTCGATATCAGGGGAAACCTGGATGAAGGATTTATGTACCGCCTTCAGTTGGATTTAAGAAATAGTCCGAGTGTAATTGATGCGCAAGTCGGATATCGTTTTTCGGACGAATTCAGGCTTGTCGCCGGTGCCTTTAAACCTTTTACCAGCCTCGACCTGGATCCTGGCCCGGGTAATACCGATTTCATAAACCGTGCCCGCCACGTCGGTGCTATGATGAGTTCGCGTGAAATCGGCATCACGGCTATGGGAAATTTCGAAAGCGGATTTAACTATCGTGCGGGAATCTACAACGGTACCGGACTGTCCCGCATAAACGATAATGCCTTCATGTACAGCCTGCGGCTGGCATATGAGACCGAGATAGAAAACGGACGTTTTCATATAGGCACGAATACCTTTTATGTGAGCCAGAACGAGCCCCGTTCAGTTGGGAACAGCGGCCTGAGCTCCGTGGATGGAAGACTGCTCTATGGTGCGTTCTTAGAGTATGATCAGGGGCCTTTTTTCAGCTCCATCGAATTTTTGCAAACCCGCTTTGATGCCCGGGAGCTTGCAGGCGAAGAAGAACTGCTATCCGGCTTTTACATCACCGCAGGCCTTCAGGCAAGCCAGCATCATCAACTTGTGGTCAGGTGGGATTATCTGGGATATGATCAGCTCGGTACGCAGTCAGACCGGTTCATCCTGGGATGGAATTACCAGGCAACCTCACTTGTCAGCTTCTCGGTGAACGCGGTGTCCGAGTTCAACGATGACGGCAGCAACAACAGCGACTCCTTCGGCCTGCTCGGACAAATGCAGTTTCAGTTTTGAGCGAACCCGGCAGTTAGGTCTCCGGCCTGAATGCCGGCTTTTCACTCATTTTTGGACGGCCGTCCAAATCCGCCCCCGCCCGGTGTTTCTATGATGAAGCGGTCTCCGGCCTTAAGTTCGGCTTTGGCCTGTCCGGGCAACTCTTCTTCCTGTCCGTTTTTTCTGATGATACGCTGCCGGGCAGGTGCCCCCGGTTCCCCTCCGTCCATCCCAAACGGTTTCACGCGGCGGTGTTCTCCCATCAGTGTGAGAGAAACCGATTCTGCAAATTCCAGTTCTCGCCTGACCCCGCATCCCCCTTTGTACCGGCCTTCTCCACCCGAGCCTTTTCTGATCTCAAACCGGTTTACCCTCACCGGGTAGCGATGCTCCATCACTTCCACATCGGTGATACGCGTATTGGTCATGTGGTGATGCACCGCGTCGGCTCCGTCAAATCCCGGCCCTGCACCCGTGCCTCCTCCTATGGTTTCATAAAAACCGAACCGCTCGTTTCCAAACAGTACATTATTCATTGTGCCCTGTGAACAAGCCGCCATTCCAAGCGCCTTAATCAGGGTATCCGTCAGCCGCTGGCTAACCTCGGTATTGCCTCCGAACACAGCCGGACATTTTTCCGGCTCCGAACTGAAATCCGGGCGAAGCATGCCTTGAGGAATCACAATATCCACGGCCCGCAGCAAACCTTCATTCAGCGGCACCGGCTCATCCACAAGCAACCGCATCACATACATCACCACGCTGTTCACGATGGCCGGAGTTGCATTCAGATTTCCTTTATGAACTCCGGACGTACCGTTGAAATCCACTTTTAATTTTTTATTCTCAAGGGTGATGCAGGCCTTCAAAACGGTTCCGTCATCAAGCTGCTCTTCGGCTTCATACTTATCTCCCGACAACTTGCTGATGGTTTCCAGGGCGCGTTGTTCACCGTAATCGAGAATCATATTCATGCTGCTGGTCAGCCCTTCTGCACCCGACTCGTCCGCCCACTCCAACAGGCGCGAAATACCGCGCTGATTCGCCGCCACGGCCGATTCTATATCGGCCAGATTTTCCTTCACATTCCGGCTGGGATACGGACCGGAGCGAAGCAAACGCTCCACTTCCAACATATCCGCCCTGCCCGTGCGAACAATATTAATCGGTGAAATTACACAGCCCTCTTCCCCAAGATGACGCGCATCCGGAGACATCGAGCCGGGGCGTATGCCCCCTATTTCTGCATGGTGGGCGCGGGAAGCCACGAGTGCCATCAGTTGATCACCGGCAAAGCAGGGTGAGATCACCGTTACATCCGGAAGGTGCGAGCCGCCGTAGGCCGGGTGATTGGTTACATATACGGCTCCCGGTTTCATCTCCTGCTCTTTCATCACGGCCCTCACGCACAAACCGAGCGCGCCCAGATGAACAGGAATATGGGCCGCATTCGCCACCAGGAAACCTTTTGCATCGAACACGGCGCAGGAGTAATCCAGCCGCTCTTTTATATTTACCGACACAGCCGTGCTTCGCAGTACTTCCCCCATCTCATTGGCGATGCCCTGTAGCCGGTTCCCCGAGAGCTCAAGTTGTGCCGGCTTCAGACGTCCCGATTCCTGCTGTGCATCGTTTTCCTTGGTATCGGTTCTCCCGGCAATCAGGCTTCCGGACGGATGACGAATCACCCGCCATCCGGGTTTCAGATAAACCGTAGTGGACGAACTTCCGATGAGGGCAGGTCCTTTCAGGCCGTGCTCAAGCTCCGGGTTTCCCGCCCGGTAACAGGGAACTTCCTGTCTTACATCACCCAGCACAACGCTTTGTGA
>PXDL01000469.1 GCA_003566395.1 Balneolia bacterium
CGGTGAAGCCGCAGTCCTAGGTCGTCAGCTTACGTACACCGTAGCCGACGTTACCTCCAAAGTGGTTTATGGCGTGTTACTCACCATTGTAGCTCAAATAATGAGCAACGCCGACGGATATGATTACAACAAACACGGCGAAACCAACTAAACATCTTTTCTCCGATTAATACCTCTAAACAACCAACCCTGCTGCATTTGATTTATGCAGCAGGGTATTTTTTTGATATTCTATAAGCTGTCGGACTGCAAAGCACTGAAATTTCTCCGGTTTCCCATTTTTTTTAGTAGATTCTTTCCAGACTAATTTTAATGAAAACCAATTCACTGGATATTGCTTATGAAATTCAAAAGTGTGCTTATAAGTATTTGTTTTTTAGTTGTGATGCTGTTCTCATATCAACCTTTGTTAACAGCACAATACACACAAGACAAGCCGGCAAATTATTACTTCTCACTGCCTTCGGAACCCGGCGAGGTCATTGAATCCGAAGATCTTCGTTTTTATTTGGATACGGTCGTTGAAGGCCTTGACAGCCCGTGGGGCATGGTTTTTCTGCCCGACGGCTCAATGCTGATAACAGAAAAAAGCGGCACTTTGCGCGTGGTGGAAAACGGCTCGCTTCTTGATGAAACCGTGCTCGGGGTACCGGATGTTTTCGACCGGAATCAGGGCGGGCTCCTCGACATCGCCCTTCACCCTGACTTTGAAGAAAATCGCTACGTTTATCTGGCCTACTCCATTCCGACCGGAAATGAAGCCCATACGGCTATCGGCCGGGGCGTGTACAACGATTACGTGCTTGAAAATTTTGAAGTACTGTTTGAAGGCTCCCCGAAAACCCGCCGCCCGTTTCATTTCGGCAGCCGGATTGTTTTTGACAACGACGGATACATGTACTTTGCGATCGGTGACCGCGGAGAAATGGAGACCGCCCAGGATCTGACCAACCATTCGGGCAAAACCTTCAGACTGTATGACGACGGAACCGTACCTGAGGACAATCCCTTTGTACATGAAGACGGTGCCATGCCGGAAATTTTCACACTTGGGAACCGAAACATTCAGGGCATGACGCTGCATCCGGGTACAGGAGAAGTGTGGTCTAACGAACATGGCCCGCGGGGAGGCGATGAAATCAATATCATCCGTCCGGGCCTGAACTACGGATGGCCCGAAATAACCCACGGCATCGATTACGCCGGTTCCGAAATCACGCCCGACACCGCTGCACCGGGAATGGAGCAGCCGCTGCACCACTGGACGCCATCCATTGCACCTTCAGGCATGGCCATCATCTATAACAGCGATCGGTATGAAAACTGGAACGGTGATGTGTTCAACGGTGCTCTTGCCCAGCGTCACCTGAATAGAATTGTTGTAGATGAAAACCACGAGCACGCTGTCAAAGAAGAGCGGCTTCTTCAGGGTATTGCAAGAATCCGCGATGTACGCTTCGCCCCGGACGGATTTTTGTATATCATGGAGGAAAGCAACGGACGGATTATCAGGCTAATCCCGGAAAATTTTGAGCACTAAGCAGGTTTCCCCAAGCAATCCTTACCGGCTGTTGATTTTAATATAGCAGATATTGTTGGCGCAGCTCCCGGAACAAATCGAGTTCTTCCTGCCAGTACACTTCCGGGGGCTCGCTGCTGCTCAGGAAGTCATCAATTAAGGTGGTGCCTGAAAGGTTATAAAGGAACCTAAGGGTTTCAGCGTCAGGGTCGGCATGCATCATTCCGCGGAAAAGTTCGAGGCCCATTTCCAGGGGCCTAAGTTCCATCGGGTCCAGCGTTTGGGGTGATATCCGAACGCCTTTGCAAAGCTTGCCTTCAAACTTGGGGTTCACGGCCATGCCCGGTATGGATTCAGGAGTAAATTCTGCACGTTCAAGCAAAACCGGATAGCGGTTTTCGATAGATGATTTAAACTCGTCGGAGATATCAACACCAGGAGAACCGGTTATCATGAACGGATCTTTGGTTCCCCGGCCCTCGGAAAGTGTGCTTCCCTCAAAAAAACAGGTTCCCGGATAGACAAGGGCATTTGTAAAATGTGGAAGGTTCGGCGATGGAGGAATCCAGGGAAGCTGCGTATCGGGCCAGATCATTTCGCGTTTCCAGTTTTCCATCCGGATAACTTTCGGCTCTATTTCTTTATCTGTATTGATCCACTGCTCGTTGCTTATCATTAAGGCTATTTCCCCGATACTCATGCCGTGTACCACCGGGATCGGGTACATGCCCACGAATGACTTAAACGGTTCCTGCATCACCCATCCCGACACATAAAGCCCGCCCAGAGGATTGGGACGATCCGTTATCCACACTTCTACATTATGTTCGGCGGCCGCTTCAAGCACCAGCCCCAGCGTGGATATATAGGTGTAAAACCGCACGCCCACATCCTGTATATCGAACAGCAGAATATCTATGTCCTCGAGCATCTGAGCCGTGGGTTTTCTTGTGGTACCATAAAGGGAATACACCGGCAACCCGGTTTCCACATCTGCTCCGTCCCGGATTTCTTCGCCGGCAGGCCGATCACCACGAAAGCCGTGTTCAGGGGCGAAAAGTGCTGTTACATTCACGCCTTCATCAAGCAACAGGTCTAAAAAATGGGTATCTCCAACTCTTGATGCCGGGTTTGCAATGAGGCCGATCCGCTTATCCTTAAGGTTTTCAACATAGTGTTCGAGAAGATGGCCGGCACCGGTTATCAGCGGGGCTGCTGATTCCTGTAAGGACTCATCCTGATGCTCATTAAAAGAATGTTCCCGGTCCGCACAACTAACAGTACACCAAAACAATACTGCGAGCATTTGCAAGCTACAGAAGCGGAAACCGGGAACAATCATCAGATTAGATACCTTTTTTGTACGAAAAAGTATTAGGCAAGGTTGGCAACTTCTTCAGATTTCGGGAAGAAATAAGCCGACTCGATAGCCGCATTTTCATCCGAATCCGAGCCGTGTACAATGTTTTCACCTTTGCTGTCGGCATATAGTTTCCGGATGGTTCCGTCTGCTGCTTCAGCCGGATCGGTAGCTCCGATAAGCTTTCTGAAATCAGCAACGGCATTCTCTTTTTCAAGAATGATGGGAACACACGGGCCTGAGCTCATAAATTCGCAAAGTTCACCGTAGAACGGCCGCTCCTTGTGGACTTCATAAAAACCGCCTGCCGTATCGAGGGTGAGGCGAGTCAGTTTCATCGCAACAATTTTAAATCCTGCTTTTTGAATATGAGTAATAACTTCACCGATCAGGTTTTTGCGTACGCAATCGGGTTTTAAAATGGTTAAGGTTCTGTTAGAAGCCATAAAATAGAATGTATAATTAAAGGTTATTAAGGGTGAAATTTGTGAATCGAAGCGGTCTTGGATGGAATACTCCGTCATTTTAATAATTCAGGCCAAATATAAGGCTAATCACAAGCAGGATTAAATGTTTAGAGCGGTTTTTCAATCAAAAACCTTATTTTGCAATTTGAAATTTTTCGGACAGCACTTGCAGCCAACAAGTGAATCGGCTTATCGCACAAATATACTGTGGTGTAATCCGGTCAGTTGTTTTTAACGTATTCCTAATCAGACATCTGATGTTTATACTTTTTGCATTACTAAAGAAACTCACCGGAGATGCGCAAGAAGAAGCCGAGCTTCTAATTGCCGTGGCCGGTAAAGATCAACAAGCACTTGGCCGGCTTTATGATTTGTATAAAAGGCTCTTATTCAGCCTCTGCGTCTCTATTCTGAAAGACAGACATGAAGCCGAAGAGTTGTTACAGGAAATTTTTGTTCAGGTCTGGCAAAAAGCGGCAGCATACAACCCGGAGAAAGGGACCGCTTACACTTGGCTGGTTTCCCTTACCAGAAACAGGGCAATCGACCGAATAAGGTCCAAGTCCTGGAAAAATCAACAGATTACAGATTCAGACCCCGATAACAAGATTCTCGAGCTCATCCCCACGGAAGGCTCCAACCCTTTGCATGTGACTGTAGCAAAACAGCGATCAACCATGATTCAGCAATTTTTAAATAAAATACCCGATGAACAGCGGTCCGTTCTTACTGCGGCCTATTTTGAAGGGTTTTCCCAAAGTGAGATCGCCGATCAAACCGGCCTTCCCCTTGGTACGGTTAAGTCGAGGATGAGGCAAGGCCTTCTGAAACTAAAGGAAATGCTTTCAGGCAAGGAGGACCAAATATGATGAATCAGACTAAATTTGAAGAGCTCTGCGCCTCTTTTGCCCTTGGTGCCTTAGACGATAATGAAAAACAGGAACTTCTCCGCGAGCTTGAAGAAAGCCGCCCTGAACAGCTTGAAACCCTGAAGTCCTACATGGATACGGCTGAGCATCTGCCGGCCGGCGTAGAACAAACCGACCCGCCCGAACACATACGGGCCGCTATTTTTAAGGAAATCGGTGCCGCACCTGCAACTGAACAGCAGCAGGATGAAGCCACACCTCCCCGACAGATTGCTCCACCTGCCTGGATTCGCGCAGCAGCTGTTTTCCTGGCAGCAGTGTGTCTTGTACTTCTCTATTTCACGCTGAATTTGAACTCCGAGCGTATCGAACTCGCTGAAACCGTTGAACAGCAACGCTTTGAAATCCTCGATCTCCGCGACCGTGTTCAGGTGGCTGAACGCTATCTCGAGATAATCGGATCCCGAAACACATACCTGGTTTCCATGGACGGCCTTGAACCATCGCCATCCGGATTCGGACGCGTATTTTATGATCCTGAATCCCGTGCTGCGATTCTTCAGGTCGCCAACCTTCCGGCTTCTCCACCCGATAAAGATTATCAGTTGTGGGTCATTCGCGAAGGGACTCCTGTTAGCGCCGGCCTTTTCTCGCTGGACGTGGATGATCAAAAACGATACTTCGTACTGGAAGATTTCTTCGAAGAAGATTTTGAAGGCGTCGATGCGGTAGCCATCACCCTTGAACCTGAAGGTGGTGTGCCTCAGCCTACCGGAGATATGTTTCTTCTTGGTTCTCCCTCATAACACGTTCCGCAACGTAAAATCCTTTCGATCTCTTGATAAGTGAGTATATGAGCCTTGTCCTGTTATTCGTGCGCCCGGGCGAAAATCTCTAACTTCAAGCAGTACAACGAAATGCCTGATAAACCAGACATAACCGTCGTGTGCGGAAAAGAGATCCGCAGTCATCTGAAAGCCCTGGCGCGGCTCAGAATCACCGTATTTCGGGAATTTCCATATTTGTATGAGGGAAACGACGCGTATGAAAGATCGTATCTGGAAACCTATACTAAAAGTGACGAAAGCGTTTTTGTTCTGGCTACAGTTAACAACAAAATCGTTGGTGCAGCATCAGGAATGCCGTTGGCTTTTGAAACCGATGAGGTCATAAAACCTTTCCCGGAGCAAAGCTACGATATAGGTGACGTGTTTTATTTCGGCGAGTCGGTTCTTCTTCCGGCCTATCGGGGGATGGGCATCGGAAAATCTTTCATACTGGAACGGGAAAAGCATGCGCTGAGCCTCGGATATACGGTGACCGCATTTTGCGCAGTAGTCAGAAACCCGGATCATCCCGAAAAGCCGGAAGGATATACACCGTTAGACGGATTCTGGACTAAAATGGGCTACTCCCGCCGTCCTGAAATGAAGACCACTTTCGAATGGCAGGATATTGACGAGCTCAAGCCTTCTTCCAAACAAATGGTGTTCTGGGTAAAAAAACACTAAAAAAACGTCCGGCTCAAAAAAAACTGAACCGGACGCCATTTTCATTTGAGCCGGGAGGCCGGCTTATTTATCGGTAAGAGACGAAATACCCGGCAGCACTTTGCCTTCCAGATATTCAAGCGAAGCACCTCCACCGGTTGAAACGTGGCTTACATCGCTTTCCAGACCGGCCTGCTTGATGGCCGAAGCTGAATCCCCCCCGCCGATAATCGTAATTGCACCATCCGATGTAGCATCCGCCATAGCACGAGCCAGTGCAAACGTGCCCTTGTTGAAATTTTCCATTTCAAATACACCCATAGGGCCGTTCCAAATTACGGTTTTGGAGTTTCCGACTTCAGCACAATACAATTTCGTAGTCTCAGGCCCGATATCGAGGGCCATCCATCCTTCTTCAATTCCGTCTTCGTCCACAACTTTATGCTCGCTTTCATTGCTGAATTCTTTTGCTACAACAGAATCTACAGGCAGCATCAGCTTCACGTTGTTTGATGCAGCTTCTTTAATCAGTTCTCCGGCAAGCTTCACTTTGTCTTCTTCAACAAGTGAATTCCCGACCGGCAAGCCTTTGGCTTTCATAAATGTATAGGCCATACCGCCACCGATGATAATTGCATCTACTTTGGCGATGAGATTCTGGATTACCCCTATTTTGTCAGAAACTTTTGCACCACCGAGAACAGCTGTAAAGGGCCGCTTGGGATCATTGATGCTGTCGCTAAGGAATCGGATTTCTTTTTCGAGCAGATAGCCGGCAGCGGCGGGCTGAAGAAACTCGGTAATGCCCGCTACAGAGCAATGAGCCCGGTGGCTGCTTCCGAAGGCATCATTAATGAATACATCACCCAAAGAAGCAAATTTTTTGGACAAAGCTGAATCATTTTTGGTTTCACCGGCATGGAATCGTACGTTTTCCAGAAGTACAACTTCACCGGGTTTGGCTTTGCCGATAGCATCGGTTGCCTTTTCTCCGATGCAGTCATCGGCAAAATGAACTGCACAATCCATTTTTTCCGAGAGATAATCCGCGACCGGTTTCAGGCTAAAAGCATCGTCCGGTTCACCTTTGGGTCGGCCGAGGTGGCTGAGGAGAATCAGAAGGCCGCCGTGTTCGAGCACGTAATTCATACTTGGCATCGCCTGCACTATACGGTTGTCATCGGTGATGGTGCCATTTTTCAAGGGTACGTTAAAATCGACCCGCATCACTACTTTTTTGCCTTTCAGGTCGAGGTCTTCAATAGTCAATTTGGCCATAGCATTTAATATTTAAGATGATATCTGTGTGATTTTATTTTCCGAGCACTCTATCCACACACTGGCGTAATACAGCAATAGTTCTTGATTTTTTGGTTCTGTATTGGGCGTGAGTCATGCCCAGAAGTTCTGCAGCTTCTTTGTCGGAATGATTTATATGGTTCAATATACGCAAAAAGAACTGTTTCCTTTTGGGCTTTAGTTCTGAAAGGCATTTGGTTAAGGCCTCTTCCTTTTCGTCGGAATGAAGAATTTCAATGGTCTCTTCAGCTGAACTTTGTACTTCTTTTTCTTCACCGGAACTATCAAGCGGACGGACTCTTGACGAAGAGCGTTTGTGCATCAACAGTTCGTTGCGAGCGGACCGGATACAATACCCGTAGAAATTATCAAGATCCTTAATCTCTCCGGTTTTCACTTTGATATATACCTTTTCGAAAGCTGCATGCGCACAATCCTGGGCAACCTGCGCATCGGCTCTCATAACGGCCTTTAGATACAGCTCCATCTTCTCACACAGTCCGGACGAAACGGCATTAAGCTCGGTCCGGCTGCCCTTTTGAATAAGCTGCGCAAATTCGTTGCTTGTGAGATTAGATTGACTCAAATGTAGTTTTCGAAGCTTAACTTCAACGGTTAGGGCACACAGAGCACATGCATTTTAATAATGTATCGCTTTTCCAGGTATATCCGGCCCGGGCCACAATTTGTGATTTCTTCACCAGTGCTCAACAGACCTCATTGCAGGTACATTTTCAACTTAAGTCCGTTTCAAGATACGATAGCCAATTATTACTTTAAAATTTTCTCACATTTATTTTCCTGACAGACCATCAATTTCTTGAGAGAATGATGAATGTGCGTTTTCTGCACACATGTTACATCAGAGCAAAATCAGCCTGGATTGGTTCAACCGATTTAGTCAACAAGTACAGTTGAACGGTTAATTTGTCTTGAATTGCCTCTGCATGGTACAAGGGGTTGATCTTGAGCTTTAGATCATAAGGGCTTTACAGAATCGTTTTAGCACCCTACTTCCACCTTTTCACAATATATATATTTTCGATCCCCCAATCTTCAGGATGCTTTGCTTTCATTGAATTAAGGCGGTGAACCCGAAGAAAATCAGGTGTGTTCAAAGCTTACATCAGACGTTTTACTGTTTTACAAATCCTCCCAACATTACAATTCATTAACATTTCAGCCTAACCATAGTATTCCACCTAACTTTTGTTATTTTTAATTAAAGTTGCAAAATTGTAAAAGCAGGCCAGGTATTAAATATGCTTTTATGGTTAAAAAGTCTGGAACAATTTTTTTCCTTGATTTTTAGGAAAAAGTGTAACATTTCAAATGTCTGTGCATCAGTACAGTAAACTGGTACGTGTTCGGAAGTAAGGGTTTATTTCCGGTAAGTTGGTTAGTTGTAATTAATTTAAGCTGGGTGATGTTGGTTTATTCTCATTTCTGTGTGATTATGTGGTCGAAGCATAAATCGTATGCTTTCAGGTTCTATGCTGAGCGCTTCGATTTTTTCAGCGGAACTTCCCCCTTTTCCACAAGCCACTTTTCATCCGGCTTGCTTTATAAACTGCCTTTAAACGCTTACTTCAGAAACATAAGACAAAGATTTCTATCTTTAAGTATGTAATAAAACAAACCTTAACGTAATATCTTTATATGAAATAATTGTGATTCACATACAGACTTTTGTCTGAATATTTAAAGTCCGGTTTATAAATTTCTAAACCTTTGAAATTTACACCTTTTGGAAGTCGGACTTTCACTTATGAATCGCCGGTTTTTTATATGACATATTTATGTCACTATTGCTCTTAAATATAATTAAAACTAAACAAATAAAATATAGCCATGAAAAAAATGTTTAATTCTTCCGCCGCTGTTACCCTCACCGCCGCTCTCTTCCTGGCCGGTTGTGCCGGTATCTCCGATGCTAATCTCTCCGAGGTTGAATCAAATGAAGCCGACGCTCAAATCATTAACGAAGCCGATTTCCAGAATCAGCGCTCCGCTACCGCACAAAACAACGATGAAGTCATCTTCCGCGGCGGTGATGTTCCCGATATCATCATTATTAAGCCCGAAACCGACGACGATCGCTGATCATTCAGGAATCTATACTCCATTAATTCAAACCAAATATTCTCTCTGCTATGAAATCTCTGTTTAACTCTTCCGCCGCTGTTACC
>PXDL01000352.1 GCA_003566395.1 Balneolia bacterium
ATTTGGTTACCTTTGTTGAAGTCTGGAATGCCTACAACCGCGCCAATGTGGACAGCTACGAATGGAGCGCGGTCCACCAGGAAGTCCGTACGATTAACCAGTTCAGCGTTCTGCCGGTTGGAGGTATCAGTTTTGAGTTTTGAGCCGTATGTCGGTGTCTCGTCACCAGGACATACGTCCGCATTAATTTATATTATAAATTTTTGAATCCCCACCTATGAATATCAGGCAACAGCTTCGGGAAATAGGTATCAAATACCTGCAAATTATTCCGCTGGTGACCTTCATCAGTGCGGGGATGATGTACCTGGTGTTTTCGAATCTGGTGCCGGAATCCGATCCCGATTTTCTGATCACCCTGGCCGCGGCATCCATCTATACTACGGTCTTTACAGTTGTACTGGTCCCGGCGTTCCGGGTGATGGATTACATGGTGCCCGTCAACGATTTCCGGGCGGTGCTGGCACATATAACGGTGATGACGATCCTTACGGTGGGTTGCTATGCCGGTGCTTCGGTCGTCACCACCCGACTCTTTTACGTGGATTCGCCCCTGGACCCTTCCGGACAGTTTATCGCCTTTCTGCTTACGGTGCTCATCACCATTGCCATTCTGGCCATTTTTTATTTCCAGTATTTTATCAGGCGAAACCGGGAAACCCAGCAGCAGGCTGTGAAAGCCGAACTGTCGGCCCTGCGCGCCCAGATCAATCCACATTTTTTATTCAATTCGCTCAATTCCATTGCCGCACTTACGCGTCTGGATGCGGCTAAATCAGAACGGGTAACCGAAGATCTGGCCGAACTTTTCCGCTACAGCCTGAACGCATCAAAAAAAGAGATGGTAACTCTGGAAGAGGAAATAGAGGCGGTTCAGCTTTATCTGGGCATTGAACAAGCCCGTTTCGGCGACCGCCTCCATACTGAATTCCGGATTGATAGTAAGGCCCTGCACGCCCGAATCCCCGCGCTTGTGGTGCAGCCGCTGGCAGAAAACGCCGTCAAACATGGCATTCAGGAAAAGCCCGGGCGTTTCGATGTTACCGTGGAGGCAAGGATTCAGGGAGGAAGGCTGCACATCCGGGTTACCGATTCCGGCCCGGGCCTCGATCCCGGAAAAAAGGAAGCGTATCTGGCAAAAGGGACCGGATTGAACAACGTGGCAAACCGGCTGCGCCTCCACTTCGGGCGTCGGGCGGAGCTGCAAATACTGATGAACGGTGTGGAGCTGCTGCTTCCGTACGAACCGGATACGGCGGACAGAAATGCAAAAGCATCACCAAAAGAACAGAAATAGGAGAAGCTATGATTCGTGCTTTTATTGTGGATGATGAGGACCTTGCACGCGCGCGGTTCATCACCCTGCTGGAAAACAGTGAGCGAAACATTGAAATAGCCGGAGAAGCAGGAGATCCGGTTGAAGCGGTTTCGGCCATTCGAGAGGTTCGTCCGGATGTGGTGTTTCTGGATATTCAGATGCCGCAGCTCGACGGCTTTGATGTGGTGGAGCTGCTCGGAGAAGACCGGCCGGACATCGTTTTTGTGACGGCCTATGATGAATACGCCATTAAGGCCTTTGAGGTGCATGCGGTGGATTATCTAACCAAGCCGGTACGCCTGGAGCGGCTGAAGAAAAGTATAGACCGTTTGGGGGATTCCGGAACATCGGGCAAGGCGATGGATGCCTTAATGGAAAGCCGCAAAACCAGGGAGTTGAAACGCATCAGCGCCCAATCGGCCCGGGGTATTCAGGTCATCGAACTGGACCATATTCACTATTTTGAGGCCGAAGATAAGCTGCTCTACGTTTTGTTTGATGATAAAAAGATGCGGGTCGATTTCACCCTTGATGAACTCGAAAAGCGGCTCAACCCCGATCATTTTGTGCGCATCCACCGCTCATATCTGGCTCACGCGGCGCATATTAAAAGCATAGAACCGTGGTTCAACGGAAACTGGCGCGCCAAAATGGCCAATGGCAGTCAGCTAACCATCGCAAGGAGACGCGTAGCCGACGTAAAAAAAGTACTGGGCTACGGCTGAGGTTTCATCAGTGGCAACAGGGGGAGTATGGCAGGGGGTCATTTTCCATGTTTCAGATTCAGGGAATCAGACTCGTTTTCCTGTTATAAGCAAATTTTAGGCTGAAGGGGTTGTTGAGAAGCGGCTAAGCTGTCCCGGAATATTTTTTGACCGGTAATCACTTTCGATCCGGGATAATTCTGAATTCTGAATTTTGGCATTCTGAATTCAGCCCTACCCTCCTTTCTCAAAAAAAATAAAATAAAAGTAATCCGCTTGAGAGGCAGCTTCGTATTTCAGGACAGCCGGCTACAAAATCCGGGGCGGATGCGCAACCGGATCATATTCTAAACCCATTTGAATTAACACTTAATTTTTTTCAGTTATGATATTTACAAAGAATTTTAACCCGATATCTGCTTTGTTTGTTTTTTTAGCAGCCGGAGCGTTTCTGTGGGGATGCAGCGACTCGACCTCCACAGGTCCGGATCCGGAACCCGGGACGATGAGCTACGACTACGCGTTTAACGAAGGCCAACTTCTTGGCGATGTGGAAACGGCCTACCGCGGTGAACACTCGCGCAACCTTTCGGCAGAACTTACGATCGAAGAGCGGGCCGACGGCAACGCGAATGTCACCATCACCCTGAGAAACACAATGAACGGTCAAACCTATCCGGTACACGCCCACGATGCGGCAGATCCGGCTACGACTCCAAACAATACCCCCTACAATGAGACCCCGAACGGTGATATCTTTGCCGGCGGTATTGAAGGCAACGGAGGTACGGTTTCCTCTACAAATGAAACCTCCGTCTCTTACGATCAGCTAATAGGTCAGTACGAAGGGTTTCTTGTGGTGCATGATCCGTTGCAGGAACTTAGTACCGTAGATTTGACCACCTACCTTGTGCTCGGCGTTTTCGGTGATGACCTTGCTCAGGGTGAGCTCAGCCTCCGCACCGAAGAGTACACTTATGCCTTTAACGAAGGCCAGCTCCTGGGCGACTCTGATACGGCATATAACGGCGACGGTGAAGGTGATCATCCCCGCAACCTGACGGCCACTCTCCGCATTGAAGAGCGCGGAACGGGAATGGCCGATGTTACGGTGATTCTCGAGAACACCCTTGATGGCTTCACCTATCCGGTACATGCACATGACGCAGCCGACCCGGCCACCACACCTAACGGTACGCCTTACAACGAGACCCCGAACGGTGATGTCTTTGCCGGCGGAATTGACGGAAACGGCGGAACAGCCATGCGGACTCAGGTAACCGAGATGTCGTGGATGGAACTGACCTCCGAATATGAAGCCTTTATCGTAGTGCATGATCCCACACAGGATATCAGCACTGTAGATCTGACCACGTATCTCGTACTCGGCACCTTCGCGGAATCACTTGATGCAGGCGAGCCGAATTTGCGTACCGCTGAGTTCATGTACGATTTCAATGAAGGCCAGCTGCTCGACAATCCCGATACCGCCTATGAAGGTTCGCACCAACGAAACCTCGGGGCCATGATTACCCTGAACGAACAAATAGACGGGACTACGGAAGTAATGATCACCCTCATGAACACCATGGACGGTGAGCAGTATCCGGTGCACAGCCACGATGCCGCCGACCCGGCCACCACGCCCAACGGTACGCCTTATAACGAGACCCCGAACGGTGATGTCTTTGCGGGCGGAATTACCGGAAACGGTATGGATGCAAGCGCCACGAACCAATCACCGTTGTCTTTTAACCAGCTTACCAGGGATTATGAAGGATTTTTGGTAGTCCATGATCCGTTACAGGATCTCAGTACGGTAGACCTGACAACCTACCTCATTTTAGGACTAACAGCACGGTAACCTCATCCCCCCGCTATCATCAAGAGTGATAAGCCCTCTGTCTAACGGCAGAGGGCTTGCTTTTTTTAGGGGAGAATATCTTAGATGATCTGGTTGAAAAGGCTCAGATGGGACTCATCAAGCTATATGGGCCATTAATAAAACAGCTATGGAGTAAGAGTGAAATATAGCAGGTAGCAAGTTAAGTGCGAACTGGTTAGGAGTATATTCATAAAAGTGAATATTTATTACAAGCATGTTGAAAATAATGCTATCACCGTGGTCCAATGAACTTATCTCCATTGAAGTGAATCATATGATCAGGGAAGCTGACCACCCAAACTTCTGTTTCCCAGGCAATATCTGATGTATGTCGTTTGAACTCTTTGAAATCCGGAAAAGCTGTCACATATATTTTCCCGGCATTGCAGTTTTTAAGCATTTTTTCCATCTCTACTATTCGTTTTGGAGAAACGGGGCCGTGTGACGTAACCGCCTCAATCAGAAAAAGCCATTTCTTCTTATCGTCGTACAGTACAACATCAGGCAATTTACTATGTTCATCAAGAGCAATTCCCAGATTGCTTAATCCTTTTTTGTTTATATAAAGGTTTTTATTGGCCGTATCTCCGACGTATAACAATTCACTACCGGAGCGAAACGTGGTGAAAATTCCTCTATAATCGCAATCTGGACTTCATTGTGTTTTCCGGGAGAAAATACTAATTCCGACCCGTCTTTAAGTTTTAGAGGAATTTTGCGCAAATGTCTTTTCTTGAAATATTTGTCTTTCAACAAGCCCACATTTTCTTTGAAGAATTTAATTTCCTTATTCCAATTTCTGCTATTAAAGGTTTGAATGACCTTTAGCGCTTCAGGCGATAACCGATAGTGATTATCTTTGCTGTTAGTTGGTAAATCAGGGTTTTCCGGGTTATGGTTTACAATTCCAGCCTGAACAAATTGGTGAAGTGTTTGTCTGCGAAATGTCTCTCGGGAGTTTTCTGCGTATTGTTTATCATAATGTTCAGCAATGAAACGCATGACACCTTCGTATTTTGCATTTTCTTTGTTGCCAACAACAGACATACTAATCGCTTTTGCACTTTTCCATTTGTCCTTTTCTTTGAGGTTGCACAATGCAAGTAAAGTTAGCGCAGAACGTTCATTCTGCTGTTTTTTGGGAAGTCCCAATGCTTCCAATATCTGCTTAGCTTCATCGATTTTATTCATGTGCAGTATGCAGGCTCAAAATAGTTGTTTACAATTCGATTCGTATTTTCTATTGAAAAATCATTTGATAAAAGTACGGTGTCACCGATTTCCTGAATTGTAGCCAGTGGCGGCAAAGACATTTCTTTCAGCTCTGTGGCACTAACATTTACATTGCCGTTGAAAATCCTGAAAAAGGTATCAAAAAGAACACTGTTAAGTAGTGCACAAAGACCGACTACTTCATTTCTTTCCAAGAATGCATTAGGTCTGTAAATGTAATTGACCTTGTTTTCAACACCTATGAAATCTGATTCAATGAAGTTGCAGAAATATGGAGCTGCAATTAATCTGTTTTTATCATCCTTGCTACTAAATCGTCTCAAAAAAATATAGTTTTTGTTGGGAATTAAGAGCGGTATGGATTTTTTTTCAATATTTATATACTGACTTTTGTTAGGCTTAACTATTGGCCATTCCAAAACCATCTGTTTTACATTATGTAGCCAGAAAAGGGGTGCTAATTGCACGGTTCCATTGTTATAATTTTCCCTCAGATAATCACTCGCCCGGAAGGCTACAACAGGACCGGTAGAGATTTTAATATTGTATTTTGCAAGATTTCCTTTCCAGTTTTTGAAAACTGCTAAAACAGCTTCATCATAATCGGTTGTTGGTAAATATAGGATTTTCTCATTTGAATGTAGATCCATGATGTCCTTCTTGGGAAAAGTCTTGATCAACGGTTCATTCAAATCTCCCAATCCAGAAGATGAAGAAATAACTACCTGAGGTTCAGACTTGTATCTTTTTGTACCTTTGATTATCACAGTCTCTTGCAAAACTTTATCTCTGCTAAACGTGTCCTTTCGAGAAATAAAAAGATGTGCTTTATCCAAATCAATGAGATTAAAGAAAAATTCTCGGAAAAGTTTAAAATATCTTCCTGCTGCATAACTACGTGGAGTGATGAAAATTAACTCGCCATTATTTTTTACTAATTTTGCAGATAAAGCCATAAAGATGGCATAAATATTAGGATGACCATTAACCACTACTTTTGCGGCTTTTGCTCTTTTGTCATCAATTGACAGTTTGAAATAAGGAGGGTTAGAGATTACAATATCAAACTTGGCAATTGATTTAGAAAACAGATCATCTGTATCATTAAAACACCCGGAATTATGGAGGATGAAGTCTTCGGTATAAAGCGTTGTTTTGATCTTGATTCCATGTTGATTTCCCCACTTTTCTAAGTAGCTGAGTGAATGTTCAGAAATCGGGATTAGCTTGGTGTCCGTTTCGTAAGCTATGAGTTCCACATAACTTAAGTTTTTAGATGAGTTGAAAATATGTTCAATCAAGGCGCAAGATAAAACAGCAGAACCACAACCGGGGTCAAGAACTCGGACAGAACTACCTGTAAATTCAGAAAAGGAAGCCATGAGGGAAGCAATCCCCACCGGAGTAAAAAACTGTCCGTACTCTTTTTTATGCTTCAGACCTACCGAAGAAGAATATAGTACACCTAAGCGGTCTGCATACCGGCTTGGTAGCTCGTTTTCTATGGGGTGAAGAAAATTCTTATTTCCCATTTTTGTTCTTACTCATGTATTTAATTTTCTTTTCAGCCACTTTTAATGCGTCAGCTGCTAAATCCTCATCAATTAAATCGTAAAGTACCCGGTCGCTCAAGTAATTTATTAGAAGATCTTTTTCTTTCACTTTAAAGAAATGAGCTAAATGGATGATTTGATTTTTTGATGCTTTCCGTTCCCCGCGTTCAATCTTGCTTAAAATAGATTGATCGATATCAAGTTCGGCTGCAACTTTGCGAAGAGGTAATCCCTGAGCTTCACGGAGTTTTCGGATTTGTTCTCCTATTGACATCATTTGTCTTGAATAAAAACATTTTGACTTATTTTGTCCAAAATTAAGAACTAATCAATCATTCTCAAAAACTTTCTTGACAGTATTCATACCGCCCGACCAGTCTTCATTATAACCGACCCGCAAAGTGTTGGGGCATTGTACCATAGAAATTCCCTCACAAATTCAAGCCTCCCCCTGTCGGAATCAGCAGAATATGCCTAAATTAGGAAATGCATTAGCGGAAGAAGCTGCACGGAACAGCAATGGTGCAGGCTTTCGCGGAATCTAATCAGGCAATCATGAAAACATTCATCCCCGGCGGTCTGCTTATCGCAGCAGTTTTCTTCCTCACGGCAGGCTGTGCCTCACATGCACCTATGAGTGAAATGGTGATGTTCCATGATGGTGCCAAAGGTATCGAAAAATCTGACGACCTCCATTATGCACACGCATTCGCAAGCATCGCCTACGATCATTACGACGAAAATGAAATAGTAAACCGGCAGATATTCTCCCCTGAATATGAAATAGACGGGATCAAGTCCGTTCCCCGAATTACAACTCATGCGGTTTTTATGCTGCCGGGCGGGAATCATGCTTTCAGTATTGCGGGCGGAAACGGACTGGGTGCGGATTTCACGTTTCGTCCGCTGGGCACGTGGATGCCCGGCCTGTTCCTCACAGCCTCCGGGGGAACCGTTCTGCTAAACACCGGTCCGACCCTTGAACTGATCCTTCAACACCGGATTCTGAACGGGCGACCGGCCGGATGGAGCTTCGGAGCGAGCCTCAACCGTAATGTAATCTGGCTCGATGATCCCGATGCGGGCGGCTGCTTGTCTTGCCACTCGGCTGTAGCGACCGAATCAGCCGCTCTCCGGAGCGTTTTTACCACATCCTTTGGCGTCGGGCAGGAAAGCAACCGGCGCATATTCATGCATCTGATCATGAAATACAGCTACGATTTCGAGATGGATCTCTACTATCCCGGGGTTTCGTTTTCGTTCGGGATTATGTAAAGATTTCGCTTCACCCTCTTTTCCCGGAGCAGGTAATTCAGGCTATGTAGTTAGCGCATCAGGCTATATATTTACAATTTGGCCTCAAAACCGGCCGTCCGATTACCGTATAAGAACGGTTTTGCAAAGCCTTCAATAACTGATTATCTGTATCTATGAAAAACCTACTTCTCTTTTGTTTTGTAATGTTATGGGCCGTTTCCCCGCTTATGGCGCAGGGAACCATGCTTCTTAGGGAGCCATCGGTGAGCCAGGAACACATCGTATTTGTACATGCCAACGATCTTTGGGTGGTGGACAGAAACGGAGGCGAAGCCCGGCGCCTTACTACATCACAGGGCGCGGAAACCAGCCCCAGAATTTCCCCGGACGGAAGCATGGTGGCGTTTACCGGTCAGTATGATGGAAATACAGATGTATATGTGGTTTCGATTGATGGCGGAGCCCCTGTTCGCCTCACCTGGCATCCGGGCGCCGATATAGTTCAGGACTGGACCCCGGACGGGCAGCGCGTCATTTTTCAGTCGGCACGGGAAGGGTATCCTACCGCGAACACCAGCTTCTATTCGGTCTCGGTGGAAGGTGGTACACCCGAAGCTCTTGCTATTCCCTTTGGCTTTGCCGGCTCCATCTCGCCCGACGGCCGCAAAATGGCCTACCAGCCCTATCGTTTTTGGGATCCCGAATGGCGAAATTACCGCGGCGGACAGGCTCAGCCGATCTGGATTTTTGATATGGAGTCCCACGATTTCACCCAAACACCCCGTGAAGACAACGAGCGGCACACGGCGCCGGTCTGGATAGAAAATACGGTCTATTATCTTTCGGAGAGAGATTTTGCCAATAACGTCTGGTCGTTCAACACCGAGACCGCCGAAGAGCGTCAGCTCACCTTTCACACACAGTTCGATGTAAAAAACGTATCGGCCACCACCGACATGCTGGTGTACGAGCAGGGCGGATACCTGCATCAGCTTGATCCGGTTACTGGAGAATCCGGGCAGCTTGAAATTCATGCGCGCGGTGATCTCAACTGGGCGCGTACCCGCTATTCCGACGTGGCGGCATCACAACTTACGAACGCGAGGCTGTCGCCTACCGGGCAGCGCGCGGTTTTTGAGCACCGGG
>PXDL01000041.1 GCA_003566395.1 Balneolia bacterium
GCTGGGAGCCATTCCCTACTGCATTGATTTGATTGAGGGACCGCGCATGGAGTTCAAATCTGAATATGGAAAGGCGTTTCGGCCGGGGGAGAAATGAACCGTGCTCAGACCTGTCAGGTTTCAAAAACCTGACAGGTCTTGGGATGAGGCCTTTTTAAGACCTCCAAGGTTTCTCAAACCTTGGAGGTCTCGATAAACCTGAGTTCCACATTTCTCAGCAAATATCCTATTTCACCAGCATCATTTTCCGCACGGCTACCCGGTCACCAGCCTGAATTCGGTAGAAATAGAGTCCGCTCGCTAACATCGAGGCATCGAATGTTACAGCCTGGCTGCCGGCATTCATGTGCTGCTCGATCAGAGTGGCAATCCGCCGGCCATCGATACTGAATACTTCTAACTTTACATCAGCAGCTTCCGGAAGCTTAAACTCGATTTTAGTTGACGGATTGAACGGGTTCGGGTAGTTTTGCACAAGTATAAATTCAGATGGAAATTCGCTGGAGGTCATTTCCACCGACGTCGCCAGCTCCGATAGCGGGAGGCTCCAAACGCCACTCCCCTCAGTTCCAGCTAATATATCATTTTCGCTAACCACAAGAGCCCTGATACGGTTATTTTCTAAACCGTCATTGACAGGCATCCAGCTTTCACCGTTGTTGGTTGAGTGGAATACTCCACCATTAGTTCCTGCAAAAAGATCCGTACCGCGAACAGCAAGAGCATAGACAAACTTGTTTGTTAAGCCGTTATTTACTTCAGTCCAGCTTGTGCCGTTGTCAGTCGATAGAAATACACCGCCAAGAGTTCCTGCAAAGATATTTGTGTCGCTGACGGCAAGAGACTGGATTAACGTGTTCGTCAAGCCGCTATTGACTGCAGTCCAACTGGAACCGTCATCAGTCGATAAAAATACACCGGAGTTGGTACCGGCAAAGATATTCATGCCACTGACTGCAAAGGCCTGTATAGCACTAGCCGGAATACTGGTAACCGCAGACCAGCTTGCACCGTTATCGGTCGATAGAAATACACCGCCGAAAGCTTCTGCGGCAAAAATATTAGTGCCGCTCACCGCAAGTGCCCTGATGCGGTTGTTGTTTAAACCGTTATTGACAGGTATCCAGTCTGTTCCATTGTTGGTTGTTCGAAAAATACCGCCACCGTTGGTTCCGGCAAAGTAGATTGTATCACTGATCGCAAACGCCTTGACATCATAATTTGTCAAACCATTGTTGTTTCGACTCCAGCTTGTACCGTCATCGTTGGATAGAAAAATTCCACTCGATCGGGTTCCGGCAAGGTAGTTCATACCATCGTATGCGAGTGTCTGAATATGAGTCTTCGTTATACCTGCACTGACATCACTCCAGCTTGTGCCATTATCAGACGAACGAAAAATACCACCCGATGTCCCGGCATATATTATCGAATCAAAGATGCCAAGCGTAGTGACACGAGTAAACGTCAAACCTGTATTAGTTGCAGACCAGCTTGTGCCATTGTCAGACGAAAGAAAGACACCAACATTCGTGCCGGCAAAGATATTTGTGTCCGTGACGTCTAAAGCCCAAACATCAGTGATCGCCGAGTCGATATGTACCGCAGTCCAGTTTGATCCATCATTGTCCGAAATAAAAAGGCCATGACTAGTTGCGGTAAAGATATTCGACCCGCTGACAGCAAGATCCGCAACCCTTGTGTTGCTCGTCAGGCCGGTATTGACCCATGTCCAGCTAGTGCCGTTATTAGCTGAAAGAAAGACTCCGCTTGTTGTTCCGGCAAATATATTTTCTCCCACGACGGCAAAGGATCTGACATCGGATCCTGCTTGTCCAATAGTGGAACTAACATTAGTCCAGCTTGTGCCATTGTCAGTTGAACGAAAAACTCCTCCGCCGAAAGTTCCTGCAAACAGACTTGAATTGCTTACGGTAAGAGCCTGAACCATGGTATTATCCAATCCAGTGTTGATTGTAGTCCAGCTTGTACCATTGTCCGTCGAAAGAAAGACACCATCTGATGTCCCGGCAAAGAGGTTTGTATCAGAGACTACCATAGATGAAACTCTTTTGTTCTGCAACCCGGCTTCGTTCCAGCTTATGCCATTGTCCGTCGATATATAAACACCATGTGCTGTTCCGGCAAAAATATCAGCTCCAGATGCAGCAAAAGAACCGGTGTTGATTCCATGTGGCCCGTTGCTTATCCACTGTGCAGATAGCGGTTGCATATTAACAGTCATCAAGAGCGTTGCCAATAAAAAAAGTTTAAACGTATTCATATTTCTTCCCTCATTTAGTACTATTTCCTGATTTTTTTAAACTGTTTTTCCTTTAAATCGTTGCTGAAAAATTCCTTTACTTCACCAGCATCATCTTCCGTACGGCCACCCGGTCGCCGGCCTGAATTCTGTAGAAATATAATCCGCTTGCAAACATCGAAGCGTCGAAGTTGATCCTGTGCGTGCCGGCCGACAAGTTATCATTTACAAGAGTACCCACACGCCGGCCCAGGACATCGTACACATCGAGGCGGGTTATAACAGCGCGCGGCAGCTGAAATTCTATAGTGGTTGTGGGATTAAATGGATTGGGGTAATTCTGGCCGAGTAAAAATTCGAGCGGGAGTTCACTATCTGTAATTTGGGTGACCTGAGGCTCTTTCAGAATGCCAATTGTCGCGCGGGTAAGTGTGCTGGTCGGGGTTACGGACACCAGCTGATTGTTTCCGATCACTCCTCCGAGGTCGGTCCAGCCATCCTCGTATTCCATCAGCCATACCAGTGCGTCTTCGATACCGGAAATGCCTTCCGGTGCAATTTCTCCCAACAGTTTGCCAAACATCGACTCCGCATCCGGCACATCGAATGCCAATAACATATTGCTGATCTCCACAGACTCCGTTTCGAACTCCCACATCATATTTACCACACCCAGCAGGTGATCAGGAAGATTTTCAGGGACCGGATTATTGGTGAGCAGGGTTGCCGACAGCCAACCTGCATTGGTAACATCGCCGAAAAGTGAAAGACCGGCTTCAGGCAATGGTATGAGCTGCGACTCGCCATCCGAGAGATTAATGACCTGGGGCTGGATTCGTTGGCCCACATCGTACAGGGGTATTCTGGCAAAACCGTCAACTCCAATATCACCCGCCCTGTTGAAAAAACCCATAACGTAGAGAACCGGACCGCCGCTTTCCTGAAAGATATCCATCGACCACACCTCTGCAGGCCCACCACCTATACCATTATCCAGCTGAAACCAGTTTTCCCCATCCCATGCGCCGATACTGTTCAGAATTCCCCTGGGATCCATATCAGGTTGTCCTGCAGCAAATAGTACATGGCCCTGTCTGGTCTCATAAACGAGCATTCTGCGTAACCGAAGGGCGGCGCCATCCAGTTCAGGCTCGATCTTAGACCATGAATCACCATCATATACGGCCATCCCTGAAACTTCGATTTCGGAATCACCTATGATGCGATCAAAATCACCATTCAAAACAATGGTATCATCACCTCCCGACATAGATCGCATTGTTACCATCTGCCTGGCTTCGCCATTTACCCCGCCCTGAACAGGTTCCCAGCTCACGCCATCGTATCGTGCTATACGCTGAACATTAACACCGTCAATAGACATAAGATTACCAGCTGCATACAGGTATTCTACGCCACCGTAACTTGCTGCAGTTACCGCACCAGCCGGAAGCCTGTTCTCGTATGACTGTCCGCTAAAATAGGTCCAGTCTGACCCATCCCAGATTCCCATGAATTTTTCGGCAGCGGGAGAACCTAAACCGCTTACTACAAGCTTGGGAACACCATCGTGATTCCATGTGGTGAATGTAACCGAGATCATATTATACTCAGCATCGGTAATTGTCGTCCATGATTCTCCATCCCAGGCATCAATGCGCCGCTGGCGGTCGCCGGTAGTTGCCCTTCTAGTCGAAGAAGCCACCAGCCGCGTGCGCTCCCCATCGTGAAACACATAGGGAATACCGAATCCACGATTTAGTGGCGTAATAATTTCCCATTCACTCCCATTCCAATACTGAATTACCCCCGAATAATTCGTTGAATTGATAACAGATCTGGTATGTGCAAACAAACCATAAAGATCAGGATAGTTTGATGCTATTACGTTCCCTGAAAAAGCCGATAAATGGTTCAGGTCACCGGGCACGGAACTCCATCGTCCGGCAATGAATAGATTTTCTTCCGGATCCCTGGTAAATCTGTCGAATGGAATGATTTGTGCGTCATCAGAAAAAAGACCCTGTGACTCTCCCCAATCATATATTATCCCGTCCACTACATTTATCAACAGCAGCCGATCTTCTGTTGCTGCAAGGCGATATTTTGCCCCACTTACATATCGATCCTCAAATGGCACTCTCTGCCAGGACAAACCATCTCTGCTTATGCGAAGGTTTCCTTCCATCTGTTGGTTGTTCCAGTTATATAGCCGCTTGTCCACCAGGAAGTAAAAATCGCCGGTCTTGACGACCTGCCCTGGTACCCGATCCAGATTGTTGGATTCACTGGTCCAGTTGATTCCATCCACGGACCGGCGGGTTGCCCCGATCCCGACATTGATCAAGCCGGCATCATCTGACAGAAATCCCTGGAATGACAGGGCTGAGTCCAGATTGGTTAATCGGTGTGAGGACCAGCCCTCTTCATCCGAATAAATCAGCATGTAATAACCGGAGCGCTCTGTCGGGCAGACAAGGCATGCGGGATCGGAATTATCCTGCCTGCCCTGGTTGTGAACAAGAACAAACAGACGGTCGCCAAAAGCAAAGTCTTTACCGAAAACGATGATATCGGTGGGATCAAATAATTCCGCGATTAGACCCTGCGACTGCCATTCCACGCCATCGTTTGAAGTGAGGTGCCCGCTTGCATCCAATAACCAGTAGCGATCCAGGGCATAGATCAGTTTGGGATTTAATGTGTTCAAACTGTCCATGGAAAGCTGCTCGGTCCACTCGATTCCATCCATCGAGGTGTACAGATGCGACTCGTAAGTATAAATCCGATGCGCACCGACATCGGAAAATGTAGATTTTGAATGATTGAATTTTATAAATTGATCTGCTCCCTGGGCAACTTTCTTGTTGAATCTTCTGTCATCCGGATCACGTTCAGTAACAGTCCGCACAAAGTCGGTTTCTCCCTCGGTTTTCAGCAATACATCGCGGAACGGATAGTAATAGGTTTGCAGTTGGTTATTAATGAGCGAGGTCTCAGGTTTGAAGTCTGTAAAAAATGCATGGATGCGATTAGATGAAGTGATGACGACATCAAATCTGGCACTCTCAGTGGCACTGCTGTTCAGCCCAGTGAAAATGCCATCTTGCAGATCGCTGCCAGTGGTGTATATCAGCATACTGGGGGAGTTTTGATATAACAAGAGGTGTATATCCCCTGAGTTATCTGTTTTCGCCGTAACACTCGTTGCACCTTTCGAAGGATTGGCTGGTATGCGGGATATGATCCAGTCCTCATCACTTTTCTTCGCAACATGCAGATCCTCTATGCCTGACTGAAGGCCGAATACAACCGGTGTTTCGTCCTGATCGAAAGTAATTTTACAATTTGCAAAGTTTGATCCCGGCATTATGTAGTCATCAAACAGCTGATCATCCTCTGACCACATATACCTGAACTGAAGATCGGATCCATAGCATGCGCGTATATTTCCATTAGCATCTGCTATCAGGTCAATTCCCCAGAACCGGTTGTGCCCCCAGGTTACCGGGGCCGGCGAACGGTCTACAATATTCCACGCATCACCTTCCTTTCGATTCCATACGAATTCGGCTCTTTCCGCGAACTCTTTGTAGATAACCACATTTATTCTGTTCTCGGAGTCACGGAACATACGGGTTAAAGAATGTGCCATACCCTTGTCAAGCTGGCTGACACTGGAAGACGTGACGGATAACGTATCGCTCAACCAGGTGTTCCCGTTAAATTCTGAAACAACAAACGATTTTGACTCCTCGCCAATAACCGGAATTTTATATGATATAACGGGAAAACCCTGTTCATTCAGCAATAGGCTGGACCCCTGTTCGGTTCCTGCAATTCCCGGATGGTGGGTAATATTTTTTTCATGGTCTACGGTAAGGTAATGCAGGGTATTCGCCTTGAAATACGTTATGTGTACCAATCCATTATCAGATATCCTGATTTTCGGCTCCAATAGCTGTATACCTGCTTCAACCACATCTGCCACAATATAGTACCAGTTACTGGATTGCCTGAACATATATATGATGCTGGTTTGACCATCGGACGGATAATGCCATCTGTTCAGCACCATGTGAGCGTGATCTGCAGAATCTAAATCGATATCAACTCCAGGGTTGTTTATGCCTGTGAAATGGAAAGGTAACGTTCGCGGTGTCATCCACAGGCGTTCATAAATGGTGTTTTCGAGCAGTGCCTGGGCTTTGGCTGATTTCATGCCAGATAAGTGCGCAAGCATTGTGATCATTAATAGGATGAGTGTAGGGTTGAGAGTCTTTTTCATCTGATAAAGAGTTTGAGTCAATGTTTTTCGTTATTTCACAATTGTCATTTTGCGAGTAAAAGATTGGTAGGATGTGGTTAACCGATATATATAGACCCCACTCGACAGTGATGTAGCATCGAATACGATATTATGCTCCCCGGGGGCTGCCGGTCCCTGCGCAATTGTTGCTACTTTCCTTCCCAGAAGATCGTGTACGGTTAGAAGGATGTCGGTTGACTCCGTCAGATGGTAGTTGATTTTGGTTGTGGGATTAAATGGATTGGGGTAATTCTGATGCAGTACAATTCCTGATGGCAACTCCGGGCTATTGACCAGGCTTACAGGGGTTGAGGCTTCAAATACGTTCCAGGTGGCCTCCAGCTCCTCAAACTCCTCTTCGAACGTTGGGTAATATCCTATTATGGAGGCGACGAGTCTGCCAGACTGATCAAAAAATTCGAATTCCTCAACCTCCCCCTCGAATATTCCAAACAGCCTGCTATTTTGTGTGCGTTTTATTCGCAGGACGTCAATTGAACCGCCCGAGGTGATCATTGTGCCCCATCCGTCAACTTCGGCCTCTTCGTCAACCTCGGTTGGCATGAAAATATGGCCAAAGCTCATTTCG
This sequence comes from Balneolia bacterium, assembly GCA_003566395.1. Classification (GTDB taxonomy): domain Bacteria; phylum Bacteroidota; class Rhodothermia; order Balneolales; family Cyclonatronaceae; genus Cyclonatronum. The sequence goes on from PXDL01000041.1 coordinate 7,162, forward strand.
TAGCTGCTCTGCCAGTTTTTCTGATAGGTTACGGGAAAATCGAGCCACGCCTGCCCCGGGTCAACCCAGGTTATGTAGTGATCGTCTTCGCGTTCTTCATTTACATCATCTCCCTCTACGCGGATGCCGCCGATCTTAATTGCACTGCTGCCATCGAATAGAAAGTATGTGTAGTGTATTTCATAAAAAATGGCCTTGTCGCCCGATTCCTCACTGTAAATGGGGAAATCTGAAATGCTAACCATTTCAGCACCGCCGATGTGATCATCATCTGCACCCGGCAGGCCCTCCGCCGATCCCGCAACAGAGTAAAAGCCCTCCGATTCTTCAACTATTTCAAGAGCTGTAAAATCCCATACCCGGTTTGGTCCGTTGATACCGATTAGTTCAAATATCTGTTCACCGTCGTAACTGAGATACTTCGTCAACGGAGTCTCCTGCTGGAGCGCGGTCTGGAAATTGGTTTGGGTTATCGATATCTGTGCAAGAAGTGAATTGTAGCCTGATAAAGCTGCCATCAAAGTACAAGAACTGAATAATATGATTGATCGTAAATTGCGCATGGGTTCCTCCCTGACTTTAAGCACCCGGTTACCTTCATTACGTTTTTTTTAACCGGATTGGCTCACGAACTGAACGAACAAGGGTAGATGCTTCGGTATTTTGAAAAAATAAACGAAATGATCCGCTGAACTCTGTCCAGAAAAAATAGGCGTGAGAAACAATGCCCGCTTTAGCTAATGCTACCAACTGCTAGTTTTTAAAGCATAGAATCAGTATTAGATGAGATAGTAAAGCGGCTTTTATAAAGAATTATAGAAGTGCAGAATTCAGAAAAAAGGTCGTTAGTTCCACACTGCAGAAATTAAAGGTTAAGCTTATGTTGTTTAAAGGATAAACAATTAGGTGATTCAGATAAGTAGGTCACCTTAACTTCTGAAATTAGTCTGTATTACTTCTACCAAAATATTCCATAACAAGCTTGTAAGCCCTGCGAATTGGTTCTTCTTTAAGTTCCTCAGAAGGTGAAAAGTTAAGAGTAGAGAGCCCGCCATAAGGAATTTGAATAATCTGTTCTCTTTCAATCTCACGTTTAATCTGAGATTCATTTGGATCCCACATTACCTGTAATAAACTATTTATAAAATCCACAACCGGGAAATAGTTTTCTTCCTTACTATCCGGTTTTTCTCCCGGCAGAAAATCAATTAATGAAATAGCCAGTACTTTAGAATGTAAATATGCATATAAATCTTCGTTGTATCGGGTCAAAAGCTCTGGCTTTTCAAGATAATCAAAAGCGTGTAACGGTAAATTATTGACAGTTCCTCCATCAATCCAAAATCCCTCAAGATCCCTTCTTTGTACATGAATCGGTTTGAATACAATTGGAATATTCATTGATATAGCAGCTGCTTCAGCAACCGGAAAGTCAGGAGTGTGGTCCTTAGAGAAGAACTGAAAATGATTTTTTGAAACATTTACACCTGTGAAAATTAGATTACAGCCTGTCAGCTCATAAAAGTCCTTAAAATTAAGGGTCGCCCCTTGAATATTTCTCCCCTCATAAAGTTCTTTAAATCGAAGTGTTATGTGCTTTTGAAAAAACTCCCTTATAGTAAACCCGGGGAAAAATCCTAAATCAAAAAAAAGGTTATACAGATATTGATTTTTATGTTCTCCAAGCTTATTTAAAGCAGCGTTAGCTTCATCTATATCATATAGAAACAGGAATGTCACATATTTGAGTAGCTCGAGATATATATCAACAATCGCTTCGGCTACGTTATTTTGACCCAATGATCCCACAATTCTTCCGCCTAAATTATCCTTCAGAGATTGGTCGAGTGACTTAAAAAGCAATAGTAAGCCTTCGGGTGCAGGCCGACCCAAAAGTGAATGGAATCCTGAATGTTTATTTAC
>PXDL01000584.1 GCA_003566395.1 Balneolia bacterium
CGCTGCAAGGATATACCAATTTTAATATTCGTTTTATCAATTACGGAACCTACATCACCCTGCAATTCCTGCTTCAACGGCAGTAGCCCTGAACGCTCTTCTTTTCCGGAATAGTTTTCCGCATTTTTTCTTAGGTTTGATGATGCATCGGTCGGTATTCAGGCCGTTTTCGTTTTAATGTCTAATAGTTTAATTGATTGACTGATATATCCTTACATACGGTCCGCCTTGATCGTTTATATGATGATCTGAACGACCGGCTTCATCGCCTTTCCGAAGATTGTTCCGAAGTGCTCCGCTCGCGGGAGGTTGTGGAAAAAACGCTTCAGGAAGGAAGCATCCATTACGGTATCAACACCGGATTCGGCGGCCTGGCTAATCAGCGTATTTCCAGCGGTGATCTTTCCCAGCTTCAGCAGAATTTGATTTTGTCCCATGCCGTGGGCGTGGGCGATCCCGTCCCGAAAGAGATTACCCGGCTGATGCTGCACCTCAAAATTCACACCCTGGGTCAGGGCTACTCAGGCGTTTCGCGGGAGACGTTCTCGCTGCTTCAGCAGTTTGCTGAAAAAGACCTGATTCCGGTGGTTCCCTCTAAGGGAAGTCTGGGAGCCTCGGGCGATCTGGCTCCGCTGGCGCATTTAGCGCTGCCTTTACTTGGTGAGGGGCATTTTTGGGACACGGACGGCATCACCCATAAACCTGCCGATAAGGTTTTGAAAAAGCATAATCTGAAGCCGGTGCAGCTTCAGGCCAAGGACGGGCTTTCGCTCATTAACGGCACTCAGCTGATGAGTGCCTACGGGTCGTGGGTGCTGGAAAAATGCATCAACCTTCAAAAAACGGCGGACATTATTGCCGCGACAAGTCTTGAGGCGCTTCAGGGGAGCATCACGCCGTTTGATGCGCGGATTCATGCCCTGCGGAAGCATCCGGGTCAGGCGCTGGTTGCGGAAAACGTGCGAAAACTGCTTTCCGACAGCGAGATTCTGGAGTCGCACCGCCATTGCGGGAAGGTTCAGGATCCGTACAGCCTGCGGTGTGTGCCTCAGGTGCACGGGGCGAGCCGGGGCGCCCTTAGGCATGCAAGTGATGTGATGGAGACCGAGCTCAACAGCGTGAATGATAATCCGCTGGTTTTTCGTGACGGGGATATCGTGAGCGGGGGGAATTTTCACGGTCAGCCGCTGGCGCTGGCCCTCGACTATGCCGCTATCGCCCTGGCCGAGTTTGGAAGTATTTCTGAGCGCCGCACCTATCTGCTGCTGGAGGGCCACGACGGCCTGCCCAAGCTGCTGATGGAACACACGGGCATCAATTCCGGCTTCATGATTCCGCAATACACCGCCGCGTCTCTGGTATCGGAAAACAAGGTGCTGTGTCATCCCGCCTCGGTCGATTCGATTCCGTCAAGCCTGGGTCAGGAGGATCATGTGAGTATGGGCAGCATCAGCGCTACCAAGCTGCTTCAGGTGTTTCAGAACGTGGAGCATATCCTTTCGATTGAGCTTCTTTGCTCCATACAGGCGCTCGATTTCAGGAAGCCGCTTCGTCCGGGCCGTGGCGTGGAGCTGTTCCACACCTATGTGCGCGATCACATTCCCCATTCCGAGCAGGACACCTACTTCAAAACCTACATGGAGCGCAGCCTCGGCCTGGTTCAGCGCCCGGATTTTATTTCGGACATAGAAGCGGAAGTAGGGGAGTTGGGGTGATTATTTTTAGGATGATGCCTTCACCGCTTAACTGAACACGGCCGGAAATTTCACAGTACAGGACACCTCAGTTTCAGATTTCCATTGAGGCAAAAGCGCCAAACTACCGGTTTCCTGCGTGCCCGACGAATCATGCCTGCCTGAGATTTTAACAGGCAGTCTGTCTCTTTGTTCCGGCGGGTAACATTCATCATCACCGTCATCATCATATACTTCCTTTTAATTATATTCTCATTCTGATTTAAGTTAATTCAATTAGAACTCATGGATATTGTTTGGATTGGCCTGGCGTTTGCGTTAGGTGTTGTACTCAGCCGCTACCATATACCACCGCTGGTTGGGTATTTACTGGCCGGGATTGGTTTGTCTTTTACTCCGTACGAGCCTTCTTCCGTACTCCATGAAATAGCGCATCTCGGCGTTATTTTCCTACTTTTTACAGTAGGCTTGCATATAAGCCTAAAGAACATTGTGCAGAAAGAGGTGCTCAGCGTGGGTCTGATTCACCTCATTATTTCATCTGTCATTTTCTTCCCCCTGTCCCTCTATTTTGGCCTGGATACGGAAGCGGCCGTTCTGGTTTCCATCACCCTTGGATTTTCAAGTACGGTGCTTGCTGCTAAAAATCTTGAAAGCAGAAATGAGCTGGGATCCTACTACGGCAAGCTCGCCATCGGCATTTTGATTGTGCAGGACCTGGTTGCCATCGGCATCATAGCATACGCAGGCGGTGGGATTCCTTCTCCCTGGGCCGTCCTGCTTCTTGGCCTCCCGTTTGTTCGGCCGCTGTTATCGGCACTTCTTCGCATGGTAGAGCGTGATGAGCTCCTGATGCTTATGGCTCTTTCCCTGGCCGTAGGTGGCAGCGCACTGTTTGAATCCATGAACTTAAGCGGTGAACTTGGCGCCCTTGTGATGGGGATGCTTTTTGTGAATGACAAAAAGGGTGAAATACTGGAAAAGAAGATATGGAGCATTAAAGAAGCCTTTCTGGTCGGGTTCTTTTTTGAAATTGGTCTTGGTGGTTTTCCGGATTTGCAGGGGTTTGCTTTTACCGGAGCGCTGCTGCTTTTACTTCCGGTTAAGGCAGCCCTTTTCTTCGGACTTTTCATGCTGTTTAAGCTTCGCGCGCGCACAGGCTTCCTTTCCACCGTTACTCTTACCGCCTTCAGTGAGTTCACGCTTATTGCCGGAGTTGTGGGTGTATCGGCCGGAATAATTCCGCAGGAGATTATGCTTGTGCTTGGATTGGTTACAGCCGTTTCATACGTCATCAATGCTATTCTGGTCCGGTTTGAGGACATCATCTGGCAAAATATTAATTCTTTCCTTCGCAGGTTTCAGCGCGATGCCAAACACCCTGATCACCAGCCCGTTTCACTGGGTGCTGCCGGTTACCTGATAATCGGACTTGGTCAGACCGGCCTCGCGGCGCTTCAGCATTTTAAAAACAAAGACGAGGCTGCGGTCGGTATTGATATTTCACCCGAACGGGTAAAAGAAGCTATGAGTGAAGGCTTTCGCGTTTTGTATGCCGATGCACAGGATTCATTTTTCTGGGAAGAACTGGATATGCAAAAACTGAAATCCGTACTCATTGCCATGTCGGGCGATATCCATACCAAGGTGTTCATCGTAGAGCAGCTGCGGAAGAAACAGTTTAAGGATCCCATACGAATCCTCACCCAGAATGAGCGCGAAGACGCCATGATAAAAGAAGCCGGCGGTACACCGGTATCCGTTCCCTCCGCACAAATGGGAGAACGCATGGCAAGATTAACTCTGGAGGAATCGTAGCTATTGACCGGGCCGGGGGGCTTTAAGCAATTGTGAAAGGTAAGTTTTGAATCATTGATGTGCGGGTACGGTTGAATCCGGCGAATGCATCGTAAACGAATGATAGACTTAGTGTGTGGGTGTTTTTGAATGAATCTAAATCCAATCCTTCATTGGTTGGATGTAATTCAGAAACTACGATGTCGAAATGAAATCTCCTTACCTTTTGCGCCGGATGCACTCCCGAGCCAGCTCACCCTCCGTCAACCCCTCCGCGGCCACTTCCCCTTGGCCGGGGAGGAGCTTTTTCATGATCCGGAGTTCATTTTCAGTTTCAGATTTTTGAGTGATAACAGTTAATTGCGGGTACTCGTGATCGTGAAGAGGCATTCAAAAAAATCTGCGGGAATCAGGTACAATCAGCACAATCTGCGTTCCATCACCACTGGAGATTTCTCCGTATGCGCCGAAGTTATTTTAATACGAAGTAACATTTCCGGACGGCGCGCAGCCGAAACAACAAAACAAGCTAACTTATTGTAACCTATGACCATATAATTCACCATTCACCATTCAAAAACTCTCAGGGTAATTCAATCCCGAAGCTGTGGGTTTTGCTCAGGCTTACGGTGGCCGATACTTTGTTGGAGTACGGATTGGGGCGGGACTCCAGCCGCTGTCCGTCTTTGATGATTGCCAGTTCCCACTGACGGCCGACGGCATCATCTTCTGAATACCAGTTTTCCTTTCCGTCGGGGGCGATGTCGTTGCGGTAGAACAGGCTTAAGGTTCCTGAAATGTTTCCTTCGGATCTCAATTCCCACTCCCTGCTGATTCCGTTTTCCACAGCTGCATTCCGAGAAATAATGCGAAGCCCGACCGGATTCCGGGGTTCAATGTCAGTGACTTCAAACGAAGCTACGGTCCAGCCGGCAGCATCGGTAAGCAGATACAGCCCGGGGCCGTTAACCGTGATTTCCGCTTCGTAGGGATTCCCATCTATCGGATTAATCTGCCGATCGAGGAATGCGTAGCGAAGGTGCACAAAATCAATCAGGTTTTCCTGATGATAGCTGAATGTATCCGGTGCACCGTGGTGCTGACGCCCGTGAAGCCTGTACGCACCTTCCGGCTTATGAAGCAGCCATTCTTCGATCACGGAACTGTGCAGGCCGATCTGCTCCTGATACCATCTTACCGGAAAATAATCAGACATCAGCTCGGTCAGGCGGCTCTTCAGCATATTCATCAACTCTTCAGTTTCCAGAAAACGGCTGACCAGCTCATTATCCCACCCTGCATCATCTATGGGATACTCGTAGGCGAAAAACTCATTCAGTTGAGATATCCCGCGGCCGTACTGACCCAGGCTTCGGTTTTCTCTCAGGTTATCACGCTCGTTTTTACCAAAGCTCAGATCGTGATCCCAGGGAATTACAATCCATTTGCTGCCGGATGCATTCCCTCTGTGGAGCCAGTAGTCGTCGCCGAAAGCATCCACATCGCCAATCAGGTAATGAACGGCGAGCCAGTCGGTGAACACTTCTGCATCTACACGCTGTCTGAAACCCTCGTTAAATTCCGGTCCGGCAGGGGTGTCGTGTACCCACTGCACCAATTCGGCAAGCGCGGCATTATCGGGCGCCCAGCGGCTGTTGAACAGGGTGGCTAAGAAAGCTTCCGGCTCATGTTCGGCGCTCAGGTTGTGCCCGAACACCGATCTGCGGTCGATCCCGGCCTGTTCGGCCCGTCTTCGGGTCAGGTCTCTTACCAGGGTGCCGTTCGGATCCAGATTATTATGTCGCAGCAGCACCTCATCCACCCGCTGCACATGCAGACCCAGCCCCTCGAAATTTCCGTTGATATGCAGCGCAAAATACCTCGTTTTTGAGGCCGGCCTTCCGAGCTCGTGAAACATATCCCAGGACATTTTTTCCCTCATAGCCGAAGGATCCGTATAGAGGGCGTTCAGGTTCATGCGGGGTGAGTTAAACAGGAACGGCTGCGGATGCTCAAACCGGATGTTATATGATTTTTTCTGATGATAGCGCGTTGTGTTACCCCTGAAGCGAAATCCCTGCCGGAGGGTTCTGATTCGTCCGCGCTCACCAATTCTTACATACCCTTCGATACGTGAATCCGAACGCGGGTTCCGGCTGAATAAGCGTTCCAGGTCCCGCTCGTCGGCAAACAGATACAGCTCGGTAACCGGCTCACCGGCAACCGACCTTTCCGGGGAGACCGAAATGTTCTCCTGAGCCGCGCAGGACCCGAGCGCCATCACCCCAAAAAGGAACAGCAGTTTTTTGATGCAGCCGGTAGGGTTACATTTCATATAGAATAGAATGTGATCTGCGGGTTTTTTGCATGTTGGAAAAGAAACGTGAAGCGCTGATTTTTTTTAAAATTCAAACATAACGCGGGCGGCGACAACGCTTCCCTTACTTCGTTTGCCGTTTTGGCGCACCGCATCGAGGTATATATAGTTGACCATGATGCGCGTCTCCCGGTTGAGGTACCAGTTCAGGCCGGCCGTGAAGTGATCCATTTGGCCTCCGTCGTAATCTTTGTCTATTGAATCCACATTCGAATAACGCACGGCCAGCTCGATGGCACCGGGCCCGAATCCGGGGCGGAAATTACGGTTTGGTATCAGGGCGCCGAAATTACCGCGTTCCGGCCTGTAGGTGCGCGACTCGCCAGTGAGGAAGTAGCTTGCCTGCACATAGTATCCGCCCAAAGAAATATCATCCCGGAAAAAATCTCTGCGGATGCCAACGTGTGTCCATTCACCCTGCAACGAAAACGGGCCAAAGCCAACGGCAGCCTCTGCATTGTAGCGGGCGATATCCACGGCATCCTGTACGTCATCGGCCCCGATAAATCTGCCGTCAATGGCACGGGTTCCAAGGCGCGTTCTCAATCGGATATCCTGATACTGCCGGTTGAAGCGGCCGTCTATGCGTTCGGTATATGAGTTTACCCGGTAGCTGCTGCTGAAACCAATGTGCGTAAAGGTCCGGTTGCGCACGAAAGGTGCAACCGACGCCCGACCCGACAGCGCATATCCACCGGTAACGGCGCGGTCTCTGGCAATTTCGCCACCGCTCATAAGCGCGGTCATCAGATTAAACCGATAGCCTCTGTACTCGAGCCTTAAGCCGGGATTCCAGTTGTTTTTGTAGGCATCGTTTGACGGCCCGCGCTCCAGAAAAGTAGCCCGGTTCCTGGACGTCATCCATTCGATTCCGCCTGGTTCTTTTAAATTACCGATCATAATGCGAAACGGGCTATAGCGGATGTATTCCAGATATGCGCCGCGCAGACGAACCTCCTGATCCCTGAAATCAACCTCCGTACGCCACAGGAAATCTTCATACATCACCCCTTCTGCACCGATGCGGGCGCTTCGTACGATTGTTGCGTACCGGCCCAGTTCGCCGCGGCCGTCCCGGCTGTCGTCAACCGTATTTTTATTGTCATCCAGAAACAAGCCGGCGCCGTCGAGGTAAAATCGGCCCCGCAGCCGGAACAAATCCCGGCCGTCTTCAGAGCGAACGCGAAACCTTCTTGTGCGCACATCAGCCGGTGAGTATCCGGTATCGTCATCATCATCGAGAAGGTCGTCGAACCTGCGGTCGTCTGCCGAATCTCTGCCCGGGCCTCTGATCAGCTCGTAATACTGTTCGCGTGTGATCACCCCGTTACGGAGCAGCAGGTCAAGCAGATCACGATCTGCCCGGAGGGTATCGGCCGGGGCAGGGGCCTCGTCTTTATTATCTGCAGCAAGAGCGTTTGAATTCAGGCCGGATACCATCAAAGCCGAAATAAAAAGTGTCGTCACAAAAATACGAACGACCGGTTTACGGACGGTAGAAGCGCAGGAATAGCGGGTTGATTTCAAAGTCGGTTGGTTTGGTGAACTTGGTATGTACAGATTGGTTGAATGATGTGGCCCTTTCCATTTAAGGAATCTCGGAGGCTTCAACACTGATGTTATTAAAGGTTACCCGGTCGCCGGTTTCGTCCGAGCCGTTTGGTATGTCGAAGCGGATGCGAATTTTGAAATCTGCATTGTCGCTGATTCCTTCAATTCCCCCAAAGTCCACCGCAAGCAGGGCATATTCGCTGTCGAGCGGCAGGCGCGACCGGGATGATTCCAGCCCTTCATTAATCCACTGAGGCGAACCGGAGTTAATCGAATAGTCGATGAGCAGGGCTTCGGTTCCGGTGCCTTCATCCATAGCCGCCATTTCCAAAAGCAGATTGGTAAGCCCCTGAGCCGGAACATTAATTATCATGGTGTTTTCGCCATTGTCGCCGCGAAACGGCTGCCTTACCTGAACGGCTCGCATATTGGAGTCTTCGAACGGGATGTTATTATTGGCAAAAGAGCGGTAGTTGATGGAAGTCGGCCGGTTTCTGCGCTCCAGGGAGGCCCGGCGGTCGGTGTTCGGATAACCCGGCAGCGAGCTTTCGTAGGAGATAAATGCCTGTGCATTTGACGGATACGTGGCGTCTATCGTAGTTAACTCGGTATTATTAGCCAGATCTCCGTCGAACATCCAGAAATACACCAGGCCACGCTCGCCCGGCTCCTGTGTTTCATTTTCGTCTTCATCATCTATTGCTGTGGCTACTTTCTCCGCACAGGAGCTTGCCGAAAGGGTGATTATTAGCGCCAAAAAAAGAGCCGCAGATTTTTGGCTGACTAACCATTTTGCAGGATTCATAACACGGGTGCTGTTTTTGTATGAGTAGTCGGTTTCATTCCGACCCGATAATACCATGGTAACATTAAGCCTGTATTACCAATTACTTAATTCTCGGCACACAATCATCTTACAGTCAAATCTGCCCTGATTTAACACTGCCTTAATGTTGCGGGAAATCGGTTTCTCTATTTTGGGCCTTATGAAAATCACACCACCTCGGGTAATCACATATTTAATGAATGTGTTACCGTCTCACCTGCAAGGCTAAACCGAATACACAGCAGTCTTCACTTTTTCCACTTAACTCATCATCCTTATTATGAAATACCTTTACAATTTCTTTTCAGCCCTCTTGTTGACCGGACTTTTATCCGCTTTCGGAGTTCAGGCGAACGCACAGTCGCTTCAGCAGGCCGAACCTTTTGTTTTTGATTCTGAGAACACTGTTTATTTTCAGGATTTCAACGAATATGCCGGTACGGAGGAAACCCTGCCCCAGGCCATGTTTGTGAGCTGGGATGAAAGCCGGCTTGAGAACCCTTTTAACGGCATAGGCGATTTCAACAGCAGCGATCCGGCTACTTCGTACGGAAATTTCTCAGCCTACACCAGCGACAATGAGTCGTTTTCATTCGGCATACGCGAGCGCGCTCCGGATGACCTGCGTAACGCCCGTTTGTTTTTTGCATTCACCAACAATACCGACGAACCGATTTCCGCTTTTGAAGTACGTTATGATGTGGAGGCATGGTACATCGGCGACCGCCGCAACCGTATCCGCCTGAAGTTCGACAACCTTCTCGAATCCGATGATCGTGATACCTTCGAAGTGGATCTTATCTCCACCGACAATCCATCCGCCA